>CAJKLB010000017.1 GCA_905200615.1 uncultured Selenomonadales bacterium
TCTTCTATTCGCTACTCTTTTTTTCTTCTGTCACTCATCATTGTAACACATACAAGGATAGAGAACGGGATATTCATTTTTACTTGAAAATTTGCAATATATATGGTACAATAACTATAAATATACCATAGCTGTTGCGGTTTTCCCTTATGGATATCTTTTTACGGATGCCGCTTTTATTTTGTAATCTTTCAGGTTACGAGGCAAAGGAGGAGGAAACTTTTATGCGCCATAAAATTATCGGCGTTGAGGAAAATTCGGTTTGTGCCGAGCTTGGCATAAAGCCGGGCGATGTGCTTGTTGCCATCAATGAAAAACCGGTAAGAGATTTGCTGGATTATCAATATTATGATGCGTTAAACGAACTGACGATGACCGTTATTGATTCCTCCGGTGAAGCTACGATGTATGAAATTGAAAAGTACGACGAGGAACATTTGGGCCTCAGGTTTGAAAACGATTTGCTTCAGATGCGTAAATGCTGCAATAAATGTATCTTTTGCTTTGTGGACCAATTGCCAAAAAATATGCGCAGTACTTTGTATATAAAGGATGATGATTGGCGCATGTCGGTGCTGTTTGGCAACTATGTAACGTTGACCAATGTATCGGAAAATGAAATAAACCGTATTATCGAGCAAAAGATTTCTCCTTTATATATTTCGGTGCATGCTACGGATCCTGAGCTGCGGCGTTATATTTTGGGCAATCCCCGCGCACAGGAGATTATGCCTATTTTAAGGCGTTTCGCCGAAGCGGGAATTTCCTTTCATACGCAGGTGGTGCTGTGCCCGTCCATCAATGACGGTCACTATCTTCGTCAGACTTTTGAAGACCTTTTTACATTATATCCCTATTGTAAGAGCTTGGCGGTTGTTCCCGTGGGGCTTACCTATCATCGAAAGAACCTTGCTAAACTCAAACGCTTTTCTTCTTCGGACGCACGGCATATTGTAGAGGAAATACAAAAATGGCAGGAGAGCTGCCTTGATTTTAAAGGAACGCGCTTCATTTTTCCCTCGGATGAATTTTATGTGCAGGGGAATGTGCCGATTCCTTCGGCAGAAGAGTACGAGGATTTTGCACAGATAGAAAACGGCGTAGGGCTGATGGCTAAATTTAAGCAGGAGATGCTGGAGGCCTTGCCCGAGTTGCCGCCTTGGATTGCCGATCGAAAGGTGTCGATTGCAACGGGTGTTTCGGCGGCAGGCTTTTTAACGGAAATGTATGAGATTTTAAAAGAGAAATATCCGAATCTTACTGTGAATATATATCCTATAACGAATTTTTTCTTTGGCGAATCCATTACCGTTACCGGCTTGCTTACCGGCAGGGATATTGCCGTGCAGCTTGAAAAAAAAGATTTAGGCAAGGAAGTTTTTATCTCTGACGTCATGCTGCGGGGACAGGACGGTAAATTTTTGGATGATATGTCTGTAGATGACGTATCCGGTTGGATCAATAAAAAAATAACACCAATAGGCGGTACCGGCGGGGAATTTGCCCGGGCGCTTATCGGAATGACGGAGAGTTGATATGAAACCTTTGGTAGCGGTTGTAGGCCGGCCCAATGTCGGGAAATCCACCTTTTTTAATAAAATATCGGGGAAGCGTCTTTCTATTGTAGAAGATACGCCGGGTGTTACACGAGACAGGCTTTATACCGATGTTACTTGGCTGGATCATACCTTTACTTTAATTGATACCGGCGGAATTGAATTGAAAAGCGAGGATATTTTTTATACGGAAATGCTTCGTCAGGCAGAAGTTGCCGTAGATACTGCCGATGTAATTCTCTTTTTTACCGATGGGCGGCAAGGGATGCTTTCAGCCGACAGAGATGTGGCGGAATATCTTCGCCGGCGCCATGAGCATATTATTTTAGTGGTAAATAAGGTGGACGGACCTTCACAGGAGGAAAGCGTATATGATTTTTACACGCTGGGGCTGGGAGAACCGTCGGCGATATCCGCGCTCAATATGACCGGCATCGGGGATCTTTTGGACAGAGTAGTGGAAAATTTTCCGCATAATATGGAAGAGGAAGCGGAAGATGAAACCATTAAAATAGCGGTGGTGGGCAAACCCAACGCGGGAAAATCTTCTTTGGTAAACCGCCTGTTGGGACAGCAGCGCTCTATTGTAAGCAATATTCCCGGCACCACCAGAGACGCTATTGATACGCCTTTTGTTTTTAATGACCGGCAGTATATTTTGATTGATACCGCGGGCATTCGCAGAAAAAAATCCATTGATGAAGGTACGGTGGAGCGTTACAGTGTGATTCGCTCCTTGGACGCCATTCGCCGGTGCGATGTGGCGTTGATCGTGCTGGACGCTGAGGCCGGTATGACGGAACAAGATGTGAAGATTGCCGGTTTTGTGAAAGAACAAGGCAAAGCCTGTCTGATTGTGGTTAATAAATGGGATTTGATTCAAAAGGATACCGGTACAAGTGAAAAGTTCAAAAGGAAGATGCGGATTGATTTGGCCTTTATGGACTATGTGGATTATATTTTTATTTCAGCACAAACCGGGCAGAGGACTCATAAGCTTCTGGAAAAGGTCAATGAAATTTATGAAGCCGCGTCAAAAAGAATTCCCACCGGCGTATTGAATGATACCTTGTCTGACGCCATGCAGATGAAAGAACCTCCCTCAAAAAACGGACGCCGATTAAAAATTAAATATGCCGCGCAGGTAGGCGTTCGGCCGCCGGCGATCGTGCTTTTTGTAAATGATGCTTCGCTTATGCATTTTTCTTATAAGCGCTACCTTGAAAATACTTTTCGCGAAGCGTTTGGATTTTACGGAACGCCGATAAACCTGATTCTTAGAGAAAAGGAGAAAGATCAGTAATGTGGCTTGTTTTACGCTATATAGCCGCTGCTTTGGCCGGCTATTTTTTAGGGAATATTTCCGTATCCAATATTATAGCAAGAAGTGTTGCAAAAAAAGATATACGCACTATGGGAAGCGGAAATGCCGGAGCTACGAATGTGCTGAGAAACATGGGGCTGAAATACGCAATTCCCACTTTTATAGGGGATGCTTTCAAAGCAATGCTTGCGGCAGTTTTAGGCTGCTGGATTATCGGTGAGGGCTTTTTTGAGTTTAACTGGCTTTGGGGTTATACCTGTCCGCAGATATTTGTGGGGGGCGTTGCCGCTATTTTGGGACATAATTTCCCGGTGCTTATGGGTTTTAAGGGCGGCAAAGGCGTTTCCTGCTCGTTGGGACTTTTAATTGTTATGAATCCACTGATGGGTCTGGCATTTGTAGCGTTAGCTGCCGTTGCTAATATTTTTATTAAACTGTATTCTTTGGTTTCTATTGTGACCATGTTACTGGCGGCCGTGGCGTATTCTTTTTTAGACGCCCGGGGGGACTGGATAGAGATCGGTGTATTAATTGCCATGTTTGTTTTGATGGTAATTATGCACAGAGAGAATATTCTGCGCCTGTTGAAAGGGCAGGAGAAAAAAATTGATGTTTTTAAATAATCCGGAGGAACTTGAATGGCGTATAATGCAAAAGATATTAAAATTTTAGAAGGACTGGATGCCGTACGAATGCGGCCGGGCATGTATATCGGAACTACCGGGCCGGAGGGAATGCATCATCTGCTGTGGGAAATTGTGGATAATTCCATTGATGAGGCGGCCAACGGTTATGCGGATGAGATATCGGTTACGCTCTTTGATGATAACAGCATCAGCGTGGAGGATAACGGACGCGGAATGCCGGTAGATATTCATCCCCAGAAGGGGGTTTCCGGTGTGGAAGTTATCTTTACTCAGCTGCACGCGGGGGGAAAATTCGATAATACCCAGTATGAATTCAGTGGCGGTTTGCATGGGGTAGGCGCATCGGTTGTCAATGCGCTTTCGGAATGGACAACCGTGGAAGTCTATCATGATTATAAAACTTATCGGGCTGAATTTGAACGGCAATATTCGCCCGATAAAAAACATATTATTTCTGGTGCTACTAAAATGCATTTAACCCAAACAGGTACTTGCCATAAGCATGGCTCTCTTGTAACGTTTAAACCGGATAAGCTCGTTTTCGGTACGGCACTGTTTCAATTTGATACCATTGCCCATAGGCTGAAAGAGCTTGCTTTTTTGAACGCGGGATTAAAAATCAATCTTACCGATACTCGGAACGGACAGAATAAAGAAAAACATTATTGCTTCAGCGGCGGCATTGCTGATTTTGTAAAATATTGTAATGAGGGAAAGACGCCGGTTTTTGATGAGCCCATTCTTTTTAAAGGAGAATCTAACGGGATTTACGCGGAGGCTGCGATTCAGTATACTGATTCTTATAATGAGAATATTGTTTCTTTTGTGAATAATATTCCTACCAAGGAAGGCGGTACGCATGAAACCGGATTTCGCTCCGCTGTTACGAAAGTGCTGAACGATTATGCCCGCAGAATCGAGGTATTGAAAGAAAAGGACAGTAATTTTAACGGGGAAGATTTTCGTGAGGGAATGACGGCTATTATCGCAATAAAAATGCAGAATATTCAGTTTGAGGGCCAAACAAAAGCTAAGTTGGGATCGGTGGAAGCCAGGCCCGCGGTTGAAGCCATTATTTCCGAACAATTTGGAAAATTTTTAGAAGATTCTAAAAATGAAACGATAGGGAAAATTATCCTTGAAAAAGCGATGCAGGCGGCTAAAGTGCGGGAAGCGGCAAAAAAAGCCAAAGATATTGCGCGCAAAAAGAACAGCTTGGATGTTACGGCTTTGGTGGGAAAGCTGGCTCCGTGTACCGGGCGAAAGGCCGAGGAAAACGAGTTGATTATTGTTGAGGGAGATTCCGCGGGCGGCAGTGCTAAGCAAGGCCGCGATCGGCGTTTTCAGGCTATTTTACCCCTGCGCGGCAAGCCTGCTAATAGTGAGAAAAGGAGAATTGAGCAGATTTTAGGAAATGAAGAATTCTGTTCTCTTATTACTGCACTCGGTACGGGAATTGATGATGATTTTGATATGGATCTTTTAAAATATCATAAAATCATTATTCTTGCCGATGCTGATCAGGACGGCGGACATATTCGCTCGCTTTTGCTTACCTTCTTTTACCGCTATATGAAGCCACTGATTACCGAGGGACATGTTTATATCGGAACGCCTCCTTTGTATCGATTGGAGAAAACCTCCACGAAAGAGGTTGTTTATTGTTATTCGGATGAAGAACGCATTGCTGCGGCGGAAAAAATGGGCCGCGGATATGTAATACAGCGGTATAAAGGATTGGGGGAGATGGATCCGGAGCAGTTATGGGATACAACGATGAATCCGGAACATCGGACACTGGTAAAGGTGACGATTGAGGACGCTACCGAGGCGGAACGTTTGGTTACCGTGCTGATGGGGGATAAGGTGGACGTACGCCGGCAGTATATTATCGAAAACGCTAACTTCAACAAGGTAGACGAATTTGCAAAGGATATGGGGGTTTCAAAGTAAATGGCCAGAAAAAGTCAAGCAATTCAGGATAACAGCGTCATTCTTTCCCAGACCATGGAGGATGTATTGCATAACTCTATGATTCCGTATTCGGAGCATGTTATTCTTGAACGCGCGCTGCCGCGGGTGGAAGACGGATTAAAGCCGGTACAGCGCCGAATTCTTTACGTGATGTATGAACAGGGACTTACACCGGACAAACCGTTTAAAAAGTCGGCGAATATCGTAGGAGAAACCATGGCAAAATACCATCCCCATGGTGATTCTTCTATTTATGATACCATGGTGCGTATGGCGCAGGATTTCGTTATGCGCGCCCCTCTTGTTGACGGCCACGGAAATTTTGGCTCCATTGACGGCGATTCGGCTGCTGCGTTTCGTTATACCGAAGCGCGGATGGCGCCGCTTGCACTGGAACTTTTGCGTGATATTGAAAAAGATACGGTCAAATGGTCACTGAATTTTGACGATACCCGGAAAGAACCGGATATCTTACCGGGGCGTTTCCCGAATCTCTTGGTCAATGGCGCGACGGGTATTGCCGTAGGACTTGCCACGAACATCCCTACGCATAATTTGGGAGAAGTCATTGACGGCATAATCGCGCAGATTGATAATCCGCGCATTACATTAGAGGAAATGCTGAAGTATATCAAAGGCCCAGATTTTCCTACCGGTGCCAGTATTATCAACGGAGAGGCGATTCGGGACGCGTATGCGCATGGCAGCGGCAAGCTGATTATGCGTGCTAAGACTTCTATTGAAAACGGCAGTAACGGTAAAAAGCTTATCGTTATTCATGAAGTTCCTTATCAGGTTAATAAAGCGGCGATGCTGGTAGAGATCATGAAAATGGTCAATGAGAAAAAAGGCCCGCTTACGCAGATCAGCGATATCCGTGATGAATCGGACCGGGAGGGACTGCGCGCGGTTATTGAAGTAAAAAAAGACGGCGATGTAGATAAAATTTTGCAGTATTTGTATAAATACAGCAATATGCAAAAAACTTTCGGGGTAAACATGGTAGCCATTGCCGGTGGAAAACCAATGCAGATGGGTCTGCTGGATATTACCCGATATTATATTGAATATCAGAAAGAAGTTGAGCGCAAGCGCGTTCGACACGATCTTGACGCTGCGCGGTTGCGGGAGGAAATTCTTTCCGGATTAATGATAGCGATACAGAATATAGATCGGGTAATCAAGATTATTCGTTCCTCACCGAATGTGCGTACGGCAAAGGAAAAGCTGCGTCAGGCTTTTGACCTTTCGGAACGACAGGCAACGGCAATTTTGGAAATGCGGTTACAGCGGTTAACAGGCCTTGAAATTGAAACGCTGGAAAAAGAACTGAAAGAAGTACGCGCGTTGATTGCCGAGCTGGAGGAGATCCTTGCCAGCAAAGCGAAATTAAATGCGGTGATCAAAAAAAGTTTGCTGGATATCAAACGACGCTATAAGGACGCGCGCCGTACGGAGATTATTTATGGCCATACGGAGCAGCAGATAACGGCAGAAACGTTTAAAACGGTGGAAGATGTCGTGGTATCGGTTGACCGAATGGGTTATATTCGCCGGGCAACGGTTAAAAATTATAATCTCTCCAATAAAGAAGCACCGGAAAAAGCAGAGGATGCACTGGTATTTCTGGGACAGACCCAAACGGATATGAATATGCTTTTGTTTTCTTCTTTGGGCTATTGTTACCAGATAAAAATTGAAGATATTCCCGAGTATAAATGGCGGGATAAAGGATGTGCTCCGGGGAGACTTTGTCAGGATTTCGGAGAAAATGAACGGATTCTTCTGGCAGTTTGCTATAAGAATATATTGCCTGAGACAAATGTGCTGTTTTATACCCGACGCGGTATGATTAAAATATCTTCTTTAAGCGAATATGGGGTAAAAAAGAGCAAATTTAATGCGATTACGCTTAAAGACGGGGATACACTGGTGAACGCGGAGCTTGCGGTAAAGGACGCGAGCGTCTTGTATATTACGCAAAACGGAATGAGTTTAAATATGGATATTTCCGATATCAGCACAACAGGACGCGTTACCGCGGGCGTAAAGGGGATTGCTTTGGATGAGGAGGATTCTGTGGTATTTGCCCGGCAGATTACCGATGAAGGTGAAGTGGTTGTTTGGAGTGAAAAAGGGTATGCGAAGCGAACATTGGCTGTGGATTATGAACTGCAGCTGCGCGCCCGTAAGGGATTAAAAACTTTTGATTTCCGTAAGAACGGATCCAACGGAACAAGGATCACCGGCGCTGTTTATGTAAAGGAGCCGATTGATATTCTTGCGGTGCATGCCACCGGCGATGTTGAGATATTTAACAGCGATAATATTTTTATCGAAGCCCGTCTTTCTGCGGGTAAACCTTACGCGTTGGCGGTAATGGGCGATGAAATTACCGAAATTTTACCGCTGCTGCTGTAGAGAAAAATGATTGATTGCGAAAAGGCATAAAAAAGGAGTCTCTATTCCTTTATCATCGATAGAATAAAAAGCAGACGTGGTTTTGCTCTGAAATGGTTTTGATTTAAAAAGTTAAATTTTACGAATAGGTTTAATATTTCCGGATTCTTTGAAAAAGCACTTGCTATACGGCTCTTTGTTTTTGCGTCTTTTTGCTGTATCTATCAGTAAAAAATGTGCTACTGCAAAAAAGGGTTAATTATTCATCACAGATAAGGAACAGAGTGTCAAAAAAGTCACGCGGCAAAAAGATAAAGTTTTCATCCGCCTTTTTCAAAAAGCGGTAGGGTATACCGGTGGGGGAAAACTTCGGTTGCCCTCCGAAGAGCGCCAAATCTTATCCTAAAGAGCGAAGCAGGGCAAAAAATGCTCCGCGGGGACGTTTATTACGGGGAACCCTTCGCAGGGGATTCGATGCGATGCATAAAATTATCTATTCACGAACAGGCTTTTCGACAGATTGTGCCCTATCTGTTTATCACAGATAGGGCGATTCCCTTGATAAAATAGAAATGAAAAAAATCTTTTCGATGAAACATACAGAAAAAGACAGACTCCTTCGCGTTTTCTGGCGCGAAGATAATGGCATTTTTTAATGAATAGGATATTTATCATTTCTTATTTTATACGAAAAAGTTCTTTTTTTATAAAAAAATTTTGGTATTCAATAAAAAAATGATTGCGTGTTTTTATAAAATGTGTTATAGTTATACCATAAACCGTTGAGAAAGAAATAGTAACCTTTTTTACTTTGCTTTTCAGAGAGCCGCAGGAGCTGGGATTGCGGCAGGCAATAAAGGGTGAATGGGCTTTTGAGGGCGAGCTGAACCGGAATCGGTAGGCAAGACGGAGCTTCCTCTCCGTTATAAAAGGGCGTCGTATGATATTGTACGATATGAGGTGGGCGCGATTTAAGCGTCAAGCCGGGTGGTACCGCAGGAGATTTCCCTGTCCCAGCATTTAATTTGGGATAGGGTTTTTTTATACCCTTTCCCGCAGAAAAAGAAAGGAGACATAGAAATGTCAAACGAAAAAATTCCCTACAAAATTTATCTTGAAGAAAGCGAAATGCCTAAAGAATGGTATAATGTGCGCGCGGATATGAAAGTAAAACCCGCGCCCCTGCTGAATCCCGGAACAGGTAAGCCGATGACGGCACAGGAATTAGAACAGGTGTTCTGCCGTGAATTGGTGAAGCAGGAATTGGATAATGATAATCGTTATATTCCGATTCCCGAGGAAATTCTTAATTTTTATAAGATGTACCGTCCTTCGCCTCTTGTAAGGGCTTATTGCCTTGAAAAAAAACTGGGAACCCCGGCAAAAATTTATTATAAGTTTGAAGGGAACAATACCAGCGGAAGTCATAAGCTGAATTCGGCTATCGCACAGGCGTATTATGCCAAACAGCAGGGCCTGAAAGGGGTTACTACGGAAACCGGTGCAGGACAGTGGGGCACCGCGCTTTCTATGGCTTGCGCCTATTTTGACCTTGATTGCCAGGTTTATATGGTAAAAGTATCTTATGAACAGAAGCCTTTTCGGCGAGAAGTCATGCGCACATATGGAGCGAAAGTTACGCCTTCTCCTTCCGATACAACGGAGGTTGGAAGAAAAATTTTGGCCGAATTTCCCGGAACAAGCGGAAGCTTGGGCTGCGCGATATCTGAAGCGGTGGAAGCTGCGATGTCGCAGGACGGATATCGTTATGTGCTTGGAAGCGTGCTTTCACAGGTACTGCTGCATCAGTCAATTATCGGTATGGAGACAAAAGCGGCGCTAGATAAATATAATGTGAAAGCCGATATTATTATCGGATGCGCCGGAGGCGGATCCAATTTGGGCGGATTGATTTCTCCTTTTATGGGACAAAAGCTGAGGGGAGAGGCGGATTATCGCTTTATTGCCGTAGAACCTGCCAGCTGTCCCAGTCTTACGCGGGGTAAATATCTCTATGATTTTTGCGATACGGGAAAGGTTTGCCCTCTCGCCAAAATGTATACGCTGGGCAGCGGCTTTATACCGGCGCCCAATCACGCGGGAGGACTTCGCTATCATGGAATGAGTTCTGTTCTTTCTGAGCTTTATGATCAGGGGTTAATGGAAGCCAGAAGCGTGAAGCAGACGGAAGTTTTTGCGGCGGCGGAACAATTCGCCAGGGTTGAGGGAATTCTTCCCGCACCGGAAAGCTCTCATGCAATTCGTGTGGCAATTGACGAAGCTCTGAAATGTAAGGAGACCGGTGAGGAAAAGACGATTGTTTTCGGTTTGACCGGTACCGGATATTTTGATATGACTGCTTATGAAAAGTTCCATGACGGAAAAATGAGCGATTATATTCCTACCGATGAGGAACTCGCGCAAAGTCTTGCCAAGGTTCCGCAGATAAAATAGGAAATTCTGAATATTTTAAATGATAAAGAATAATATGGTTTAAACAGGATGATGGATATAGGCGGCGGTTTCGCAAAAGCAGAAAACCGTCGCCTGTTTTTTTCATATTTTTGTTTTATTTCTCTTGTAAACATGCTATAATAACAATATATTTTAGATCAGAGGGGTTTTTGTATGGAACAGGTAAAAGAAAGAAATCAAATAGAAGAAAAATATAAATGGAATCTAAGGGATATTTTTCAAAGTGATGAGGCATGGGAGGAGCAATTTGCGGCAGTAAAAGCAGCGCTTTCTCAGTTTTCTGATTTTCGGGGAACTCTTCATGACAAACAGCAGCTGAAAAAACTGTTTGACATGGAACACAGCTTGATGCCCATTTTGGAAAGATTGTTTGTATATGCTAAGATGAGCCGTGATCAGGATAACGGAAATGATCGCTATGTTTCCATGTGTGACAGAGCCTATGCCCTTCTTACGGCCTGCGATACGGAAACCGCGTATATTGTACCGGAGCTGAATCGCTTGGATGATGATATATTGCTTACATGGTCCAATGAGCAGATGTTTGAAGATCGCTCTGTTTTTTTAAAAGAAATTGTTCGGAATAAAAGTCATGTTCTTACAGAGGGAGAAGAAAGGCTGCTTGCGCTTTCGGGGGAAATGGCAAATTCCTATGATACGATTTTTACCATGCTTGATGATGTGGATATGAAGTTTTCTCCCATTACGTTATCCGACGGTACAAAGACGGAGCTTTCTCATGGACGATACGGACTCTTCTTGCAGGATAAGGATCGGTCTATCCGTCAGCAAGCTTATGAATCCATGTATGAGGCACACATTCAAAATATCAATACTTTGGCTGCGTTGTATACTTCCAGCGTAAAAAAGGATGTGTTCTATGCGCGGGCGCGGAAATTTTCTTCGGTATTGGAGGGAGAGCTTTTCAGCGGTAATATTCCGCTTGCTGTTTATGACGGACTTATAGAGGCCATACACGGAGGCTTGCCGGCTTTGCATCGTTATGTGGCGTTAAGAAAAAAGCTTTTATCCCTTAATGAGATGAAAATGTATGATATGTATGTACCCATTGTAGAAGCGGATACCGGTACCTATGGCTATGAAGAAGCGCAAAAGATTGTAAAAGAAGCCCTTGCCCCGCTGGGCAAGGAGTATTCGGCTGTGCTTGATCGAGCTTTTCATGAAAACTGGATCGATGTATTTGAAACAAAAGGAAAGACCAGCGGCGCCTATTCTTGGGGAGCTTACGGCACGCATCCTTATATGCTTCTTAATTTTCAGGGACGGCTTGACGATGTTTTTACCCTTGCGCATGAGGCCGGTCATTCCATGCATACCTATTTTTCCGATCAAGCGCTTCCTTATGAAAAGGCGCAGTATAAAATTTTTGTAGCGGAGGTTGCTTCTACGGTAAATGAGGTTCTGCTGCTGAAGCATCTGCTTGCTGCAACGGAGAATCGCACTACAAAGGCTTATTTGCTTAATCATTTTTTGGATCAGTTCCGTACCACCGTTTTCCGGCAGACAATGTTTGCTGAGTTTGAACGCGCGGCGCATAAAGCGATAGAGGATGGCGAAAGTTTAACGGTAAACTGGTTGAATTCCGCTTACGGCCGGCTGAATAAGCTTTATTACAGTGATGCGGTGGAAACGGATCGGTATATTGAAACCGAATGGTCCAGAATTCCCCATTTTTACAATTGCTTTTATGTGTATCAGTATGCTACCGGCTTTTCCGCTGCCGTGGCGATTGCCGACAATATTCTGCAAAACGGCGGTGCGGCGGTGGAGAATTATCTGCGTTTCCTATCCAGCGGCGGCAGTGATTTTCCGGTAGAGCTTTTAAAAATTGCGGGAATTGATCTTTCCAAACCGGATGCGGTGCTTTCGGGCATGAAAATTTTTGAACAAACCTTACGGGATTTTGAGGAGATGATAGAGAAATGATAGGATTTGACGATCAAACGCTGCTTTATATGATGCAGCGCTTGCAGGCGGATAGGCCGGATGCTGATCTTGTTCAGGCGCGTGAAGTTTTGAATTTAGCTATGACTTATGATGTTGATTTTATGGTACAGGCAGGGATTATACAAGACGACGGTTTTACTGACGCGTACTATGATGAGGATGATGCCTTTGATTTTATTATAGAGCATATTTCAAATGCTCATCCTGAAATGGAAGCCTCTGTGCTCTCCGACTTGCTTGATTTGTATTTTGAATATCATGATAGTTATATGGAACAGCAGGGTCTGCTTAGCTGGGAATAAATTTTCTTTCAATCGTACTTTTTTGCTTGAATTGCAATTGTCCATATGCTATAATGGGAAAAGTCAGGCATATGAAAAATAAATACAGGATTCGGCCTTTCTCTGTGTGCGAATTCCTGTAGGAAAAGGAGAATGATGGTTATGAAAGACGGCATTTCTATTGGCGCGATTCGTTGGGACGCGTGGGTGTCTCCTGACTGTGAAACCCGTAATGTGGGCGCTTCGCATGTGGGGGCTCAGGTTGCCCGAACGCTGACGCCTGCGAAGTATCATTTTCGGGCGCCTTATTTTGCAAAATTATATATCAATGGTCCCGTTACTTTTCCGGATTATACCCAAGAACAATTTGACGAGGAAATTTTAATGGCCGCGGATGCCGGCATTGATTATTTTGCTTATTGTTGGTATTCCAATCAATCGGAAATGTCTTGGGCTCGCCGATTCCATACGAAGAGTAAATATAGAAATAAAGTAAAATTTGCAAGTATCAGTATTCCCAATGATAAAGAAGAAATTTTAGAATTGATTGAATTGCTTCCGCAGGACTTTTATTTTAAAATACCGGATGGCCGTCCGTTGCTTTTTGTTTACACGGAAGCGGATATTCGGGAAAAAGTGAATTTTGTTCGGAAAACTTGTAAGCAAAAAGGGTATGTACAGCCTTATCTGGTACTTATGGGCAGCACTGCGGAGCATGCAAAGGAAATGGGCGGCGATGCGATCTCCGATTACGCGCTGTTCGGCGACGGAATTCCGTTCGCGCAGATGGCAAGTAACGGTGTAAAGCGCTGGGAACGCGGCATTCAGGCGGGTATGGATATGATTCCCTGTGTTTCTACCGGCTGGGATCCTCGCCCCAGAGGCGATAATCCTATCTCATGGGATGCCAATACCGGTAAAGTCAGCAGCGTACCCACAGCCACTCCGGAAGAGATTATTACGCACTTAGACCATTGCATCGGATGGATGAAAGAACATGCCGATTCCTGCCCGGCCAAAGCTTTGATTATGTATGCTTGGAAC
Organism: uncultured Selenomonadales bacterium; assembly: GCA_905200615.1. GTDB lineage: Bacteria > Bacillota > Clostridia > Christensenellales > QALW01 > UMGS1322. Next base: position 13,670 of record CAJKLB010000017.1, read on the forward strand.
GAACATGATGAGGGCGGTTGGCTTTGTCCTACGGTCACGGTGGATGAAAAAGGAAACCCGGTACAGAAAGACGGCAAAAATATTCCTAATGACAGCCGGCTGCGTGCTTTGAAAAAGTATTTAACGGAATAAATTGTTTGTATAAAAGCTTATAGCCGGAGGAAGTTTCGGCAGAAAAATTGTTTGTGTTCTTTGGCACGAAAAGCTATGGAATCAAACGGATAAAACAGAAAGGAAATATCCCTATGAAATTGAATGAGGCAAAACTTAAAAATCCCGACGCGCAATATCGGCTGCATATGCTGACACACGATTGGGGTACGAATCATCCGCAGCGAATTCAGATGTATTGTGACGGCGGTGTGGGGGGGGTTGTTACGAACGTTCCCTGGCATCCGGCGGATTCTCACGGTGACTATCTTTGTAACCAAGATGACTTTGATTTTATTAACAAGGTATTGGATGACTGCGAAAAGGCCGGCCTAAAACTGTGGCTTTATGATGAAAAAGGATATCCCAGCGGTTCTGCTGACGGTCTTACGTTAAAGGATCATCCGGAATATGAGGCTCGCGGTATTGTCTGCATTAAACAGCAGGGCGAAGGAACCGTACATACATCGCTTTCACTTGATGAAAAACTGGAAAAATTCTTATACGCCTATGCCATCACCCAAGAGGGAACGCAACTGCAGGCAGCATGGTGTGACCAAACGGTAGAATTTGACGGTGCTTCCGGTAAATGGACACTTTATGCCTTTGCCCGGAGAATCGTTTTTGAAGGAAGCCATGCGGAAAAGTGCGGCTGGTATCCCCGGCATTATCCGAATATTATGGATCGCGCGGCAATCGGAGAATTTATTCATAACACCTATGAAAAATACGCACAGGAAATTCCCAATATCGGAGAGCGTATTGACGCGGTATTTACCGATGAACCCAGCTTAATGAGCGGTTATATTAACGTTTCCTGTGAATATCCGTATGCCAATCATCCCTGGCAGGATACTTTGCCGGATGTGTTTGAGAAAATGCACGGATATGATTTGATGCCGCATCTGCATAGACTGTTTGAAGGGGATGATATTTCCAGTAAAACCGTGCGCCTTCATTTTGAGCAGACTGTAGCGAAAATGGTATCAGAAAACTTTTTTAAGCAAATCAGTGAATGGTGCGAAGCACATCATATGAAATTTTCCGGGCATAATCTTTTGGAGGAAAGCATTGGCTTTCATGTGGTTATGAACGGCGATTTGTTTGCCTGCCTGCGCAATATGAGCTGGCCCGGCGTGGATATTCTAACCGGCGATCCCGAAGAATTTAAAAATGCAAGCTTTCATTATATGATGGCGGCAAAATTTGTAGGCTCCGCCGCTCGTGCCGCGGGAAAATCTCAGCGGGTAATGGTAGAAATTTGCCCTGTACAAAGAGACGGAAAACCTGACTTTACAATTGAACAGGAAATCGGGACTATGGATTTGATTTTCTTTTCGGGAATCAATCATATCAATTCTTATTTAAGCGCAGAACGGCTCGGCGAAAATTTGAGATTTTATACCGATTATTTTGCCCGAATCGCTTATATGCTGCGCGACGCCTCCTGGGACGGAAAAATCGGCATGTACTATCCCATTGAATCGGCACAGGCTCTGTATACGCCTATTCACGGCAACTGCGGTAATTTTGCTCCGGCAATTCATGAAATACAAAACTGTATGAAGGATCTTACGCTGGGCTTGTATCAGCATCAGCTGGATAACACTTTGGTAGATCATCAATGGATGCGGGAGGCTGTAATCGGAAAAGACGGAACACTTTCCTGCAACGGCGTAACGATAAGTGTTATGCTGATGCCTTGCGTTTCTGTTTTGCCGCTGGATATTTTGGAAAAATTACTGGCCTTTGAACAAGCCGGCGGTAAGCTGATTTGGGCAAAACAAAAACCACAGATGGGCCAAACAATGCAGGAGCATGACCGTGTACAGAAGCTTGCGGAAAAAATTTCGATCAGCCAAGATGCTTTAACAGAGACTGTTTCGGCTGTGTCCTATGAATTAAAGGCAGTCAGCACGGAGCAGAGTTCTTTGTTTGTCAGCCGATACATAAAAGACGGCGAGGAAATCTATTATATTCTCAACAGTTCCGCGCAGGCTAACCAAATTACACTTTCCTGTGCGGGGGCACTTTCCATTATTGACAATCGTACCGGAGAGATTCTTCAAGCAAAAGGAGATTATCAATTAGAAATGCCCGCCTACTCCTCTGTATTGGCAGTACGGTCTTAACCCATTATAGAATAAAAAGTTCATTTGATAAAAAAAGAGCAGATGCAGGGAAAATACCGTGCATTTGCTCTTTTTATATACATAATAACATAAAATGTAAAAGCTTCTATAATGAGAGGACAAGGATTTTCAGACTGTAGATAAACCTGGAATTTGATTTTTTTGCGGCGTTCAGCTGCATTTTATTTTCCGGCGGTGCATCGGAAAAGCTCCTTATAAGCGAAAAACCGCTTGATAAGCGGTTTTTCAAGGATGAAGGGGGTGGCGCAGAATAGAGTGCAGTCCGAAAATCAACGATTTTTGAGCCGGCGCCATCCCAGACCAAGAGAGTGTTGACAAAATCAACACTCTCTTTTTTATGTTTCTTTCGTAATTGTTACAAAACGTATGGAAGCAATTTTTTGCGGAGAGAGAGGCGCGCTTTTTGCATCGGTTTTTACTGAAGCGATGCGGTCTACCGTATCCATTCCCGCGATTACGCGCCCGAAAGCGGCATAGCTTCCGTTTAAGTCGGGAGTGTCTTGATGACAAATAAAAAACTGAGACGAGGCACTGTTATAATCGTTTTGAAGCCGTGCCATTGAAAGTGTTCCGCGGGTATGCAAAACGGAGTTTGAAAATCCGTTTATGCCGAATTCTCCGTATATTGTTTCGTCTGAGCCTCCTGTACCTGTCGCGGTGGGATCGCCGGTTTGTATAACAAAGTTCTTTACCACACGATGAAACAGCAGTCCGTCATAAAATTTCTGTGCAACCAGCTTTTTAAAGTTTTTAACCGTCTCAGGTGCCGCTTCAGGATATAATTCCATCAAAATAATTGCTCCGTCGGTCATTTCCAGCTTTACGGTATCGGTTGCTTCATCGGTCTGCGCAAATACCAGACCTTCGAGCTCTCCGCTGAGGGTATCTTCCGTTTTTTGCTGTTCGCTATCTGTTTCCTGCGTTGTCTGCTTTGACATACAGCCGCAAAAAAGCAACGCTGCCAACACAATGGCGAAAGCCTTAATCCAACTCTTTGATGCCGGTGTAGAGTTCATAATAACGTCCTTTCAGCTTTAATAACTCTTCATGATTGCCGCGTTCAATAATCTCACCGTTTTCCAGTACCATAATGGCATCCGCGTTGCGTACAGTCGAGAGACGGTGGGCAATGACAAAGGTGGTGCGGTTCTCCATTAATCGGCTCATGCCGTGCTCAATATGGCGTTCCGTTCGTGTATCAACTGAACTGGTTGCTTCATCCAGGACAAGGATCGGCGCTTTACTTAATGCCGCACGGGCAATGTTCAGCAACTGTCGCTGGCCTTGTGAGAGATTGGACCCGTCTCCCTCAATTACGGTATTATAACCATCGGCAAGACGTAAAATGAAAGAATGCGCGCTGGCGGTCTTCGCCGCGGCAATGACTTCTTCATCGGTAGCGTCAAGTCGGCCATAGCGGATGTTTTCCATTACGGTTCCGGTAAATAAATGCGTATCCTGCAGTACCATGGCAATATTTTTACGCAGTACACTCCGCTGAATATCCATGATATTGACTCCGTCAATGGTAATCGTGCCTTCCTCAATATCATAGAAGCGGTTCAAAAGGTTGGTAATGGTAGTTTTTCCTGCACCGGTGGAACCGACAAAGGCAATTTTCTGTCCGGGTTTGGCGTAAAGTGAAATATGCTTTAAGATTGTCTTTTCGGGTACATAACCGAACGTTACGTCATCCAGTACCACGTTGCCTTGCATTTGAGGCATATCCACGGCATCTTCTTTATCGGGTTCCTCAGGCGCGGTATCCATTACGCGGAAAACACGTTCGGCGCCGGCAAGCGCGGAAAAAATCGTACTCATCTGTTGAGAAATCATATTAATCGGCATTGAAAAGTTGCGCGAATAGCCGCAGAACACTGACAGACCGCCTACGTCGAATTTACCGAACAGGCAGAGCAGACCACCTATCCCCGCGGTAACGGCATAACTGATTTGGCTGGTGTTTCCCATAATGGGCCCCATAATACCGCCGTAAAACTGTGCTTTGAACTGTTTTTGACGCATGTCATCGTTTAAAAGATCAAATTCTTCCGTACAGGTTTCTTCGTGATTAAATACTTTAATAACTTTAGCACCGTTTACGGTTTCTTCAATATACCCGTTTATCGCGCCTAAAGCTGCTTGCTGTCCGCTGTAATATTTACTTGATTTTTTGGCGATCAGCCCGCCGCCGAGTGTGAAGATGGGAAAGAAAACCACGGTGATAAGCGTAAGCCAGATATTGGTAGAAATCATTACGATGAAGGTTCCGACCAATTGAATGGCGCCGGAAATCAAACTGGTAAGCGTTTGATTGATCATGTTATCGATGTTATCAATATCATTGGTAAAGCGGCTCATGACTTCGCCTGTAGGATTGGAATCAAAGTATCTTGTCGGCAATGATTGCAGTTTGCAGAACAGATCATTGCGCAGCTTTTCTATGGAGCTTTGCGAAACCGTGACCATAATTCTGTTTTGAAGATACGTAGCGACTACGCCAACCAGATAAATACAGCCCAGAATAATAAGGGTTTGCGCTAAATAGGCGATTCTGTCCGCGGCGGAGGTATTGCCGTTTGTGATATTATTGATAATGGGGCGCAGATTATATGAACCAATCAATGTGGCTACACTGCTGGCAAGCATTAAGAACAGCACAAGAAGCAACTTGAATTTATGCTCGGCAATATAAGAAAAAAGGCGCTTTACCGTAGCAGACATATTTTTTGGTTTGCCGCTGGCATGCGGACCGCCGCGTCGGGGGCCGGGACCGGGCATCATGCCGCCGCCGGAAGCGGAAGCGGCTTTACTGTATTGCCTTTGGAGGTCTTCAAGAGAACGTTTCATAAATTATGCCTCCTTATCCATTTGAGAATAGTAGATTTCCTGATATTCGGTATTTTCTTTGAGCAATTGCTCATGCGTACCGATTCCCGTTATTTTTCCGTTATCCATTACAATGATCATATCCGCGTCCATCACAGAATTGATTCGCTGGGCGATGATGATCTTTGTTGTGTCGGCAAGACGGGTTTTAAATGTATTACGAATTTGCGCTTCGGTAGCGGTATCTACAGCGCTGGTGGAATCGTCAAGAATGATGATTTTTGGCTTTTTCAACAGTGTGCGCGCAATACACAGACGCTGTTTTTGACCGCCGGAAACATTTGTTCCGCCTTGATCAAGGTCTGTTTGATAGCCCTTGGGAAAAGAAGAAACAAATTTATCCGCCTGCGCGCTTTCTGCCGCGGCGCGAACCTGCTCATCGGTGGCGTTTTCATCGCCCCAACGCAGATTTTCTTCAATAGTGCCGGAGAATAAAATATTCTTTTGTAATACCATCCCCACACTTTCGCGCAGATGAAACAGAGAATAATCTTTTACGTTTATGCCGTCGATCAGAACTTCGCCCTCATCTACATCGTAGAGCCGGGGGATCATGGAAACCAGCGTGGATTTGCCACAGCCGGTAGAACCGATAATACCTACCGTTGCGTGTGCGGGAATCGTAAAATTCACATGATCTAAAACTTTTTCCTCACTGCTTTTATAGTAACGGAAAGAAACATCTTTGAATTCTATTTGTCCGTTTTGAACAGTGAGTCCTTTGTGTGACGCGTTTTCATCGGAAATATCAATTTTTTCATCCAATACTTCAGCAATTCGTTTCGTAGAAGCTAAAGCACGGGAGAGCATGATAAATAACATGGTTACCATCATCAGGGACATCAGAATTTGTGTAATATAAGTGATAAAAGCCGTGAGATCCCCCGGAGACATCGTGCCGGATACCACCATATTTCCGCCGAACCAATATACGGCAATGGTTGTAGCATTCATAAAGAACGTTACCAGCGGAGAAATAAAAATCATAATGCTCATAGCACTGAAGCCGGCTTTTCTTAAATTGCGGTTTGCTTTGAAAAATTTTTCTTTTTCAAAATCTTCCCGCACAAAACTTTTTACAACGCGTACGTTGGTGATATTCTCTTGAACGGTAGAGTTGAGCGCGTCGATTTTTTCCTGCATTTTTGAAAAGCGAGGAAAGCCCTTGGAAATTAAAAAGGTAATAAAAATAAGCATTAAGGGAATGGTTACGCCCAATACCACCGTAAGAGAAGGATTCAGCAAAATGGCCATGATCAGAGCACCGATCAGCATGCCGGGAGCGCGCAGAGCCATACGCAAAAGTACATTGATAAAGTTTTGTACCTGTGTAATGTCGTTGGTAAGTCTGGTCACCAGAGAGCTTGTTTGAAATTTATCAATGTTTGAAAAGGAAAATTTCTGAACTTTTTTATAAACATCACGGCGAAGGTCCGAAGAAAAATTTACGGAAGCTTTCGCTCCGAACCATGCGCCGCCAACGCCTCCGATCATCATGAGAAGAGCGGTTAAAATCATGCCGGTCATAATGGCTACGATAAAACCGCTGTCGGTGCCGAATAAGTCATATAGTTTTTGGATAAAAGCCGGTGCTTCTTTGTCTCCGGCACCGTAGTCAATAATCAGTGCCAAAAGCTTGGGCATTACAACTTCACCGATTACTTCTACGATCATACAAAGCGGCCCTAAAATAAATGCCGGCAGATATGGCTTGATGTATTTAAACCATCGCTTCAATGAAAGTCATCTCCTTTTAGTATTTAAAGTTTTAAAAGATTTGTTTCCATTTTATTCAAACAGGAGGAAAACATCGTTAATTCCTGTTCGGTAAAATCGGCATAGATTGCTGTGTCAATAGCATCTACCATTTTTTTTGTAGTCTTTAGTATCTCAAGGCCTTTTTCTGTTATTGTTATTTTGTTGCAGCGCATATCGCCGTTAGGGGAAACACGGGTAATATACCCGTTTTGCTCCATCTTTTTCAGCATTACCGCTACCGCGGCAGAACTGATTTGAATAGCATCGGCGATTTCTTTCTGTGTGGGGGCATTTTTTGTGTAAGAAAGATGCACCAGCAGCATATGCTGACTGCGATGCAAACCGGTAGCACTGATTGCTTTATCCATCACGGTTCGGTGCAGACGATTGATATACATAAACTTGCGCTGCACGGCTGCGTAGGCATTATTTTCAGCCAAATAAAATCCCTCCTGTAAAAAGTTAATGCGTTAATTATTAACACGTTAATTATTATAGGAAGATGAGCATGTTCTGTCAAATAAAAAAAAGTGAAATTTTTGTAAAAATGATTAAAAAAAGAACAAGGAGCTTTTAAACAAAAACAGGATATGATACAATATGAAATAAATAGGCAGAAAAACAATAAATTTTCAAAGAAACATACAAAAATATTGCGGATATGGAAAGGGTACTTTATGAATACTACCTTAGTGTATATTGAAAAAGAAGATAAATATCTGATGCTTCATCGCATAAAAAAGAAAAATGATATCAATAAGGATAAATGGATCGGCATCGGCGGTAAGTTTATGGAAGGAGAGAGTCCCGAAGAATGCGTACGGCGGGAAACCTTGGAGGAAACCGGACTAACACTGGGGAAGATAGCCTATCGGGGGATTATTACGTTTATTTTTAATAAAAATGAAACGGAATACATGCATCTTTTTACTTGCCGGGACTTTTTCGGAACGCAGAGAGAATGTGATGAAGGCGTACTGGAGTGGGTGAATAAAAAAGACGTATATACGCTTCCTATTTGGGAAGGCGATAAGATTTTTTTTAAACTGTTGGAGGGCGAATATCCGTTTTTTTCACTGAAACTTATTTATGACGGAGATCGGCTTCTTTCGGCGGTTCTTGACGGCAAAACCTTATTATAAAAGGTAAGTGTGAAAAGTTAGGAGAAAAAGGAAATTTTATTTATCGTAATTCCTTATTGACAATGAATTTTATGTTTTTGTTATAGAACTTAAAGCTTTACAATACTGTGTTGCCTCTTATTATGAATATACGCAATAATTTGAGAAAATCAGAGGGTTAGATTCTTTTTAATGACGTTACTGTTTATTTTCAGATTTTGATTGCAGCGATCATTTTGCGTGAAAGAAAAAATTTTTTTAACATTGTTTTAAAAAGGGAACTGTCGAATTGAAATTTGTCATGACAGCTCCTTCATTTTATAAGGAATATCAAAAGAATTTAAAAAAATATTTATTTGCTGAGTTTTAAAATCATTTATTTCTTTTTTGTATTCAAACATTTTGCGTTTTACATTTCGATTCGCCAACGGTTACGGGAACAAAAGGAAAATGGGGAGAAAGTTCTTTATTCATTCTAACAAATGCGAGCAATATCTTTATATTTTTTGCAATTATTTATCATTGACATTGCCTGTTTCATACAATATAATTATAAAATATAATTTTAGAGTGTCAAAAAATCACACGGTCAAAAAGTTGCACAATAAAATTTTCGTCCACTTTTTTCAAAAGGGGGTGGGGTACCAGGGTAAAACCCTGCTTTGCCCTCCGAAGAGGATGAAATTTTACCAAAAGAGCGCAGGAGGGGCGTATTAAACATCTCGATGGAGTATTTTACGGCCTGGGGGATTCCCTGACGCGATGCATAAAAATTTTTTGTACCGACTGCTATTCACCAACGGGTTTTCGATAAACTGCAATTATAAAAATATGATTTGATTTTAAAAATTTATACATTGGGCCTTTGTGTGACGGCATTGAGTATATTCATTCGGTTTTGATTGAGCAGGGGAAGAAAAAAGAGAATGATTCCTGTGGAGTTTTTTATGATACAACAAAGCTGCCGTTTAAAGAAAAAGCTTTTTTAATCGCACAACTATCAATATTTATTTATAATAAGAAAAAGGTGGAAGAAAAAATGAGAGATCCAGATAAGCTTTCGGATTATAATCTTTTATGGGATGTACAAAGTCAAAATTCAGGAGAATCCATGCCTTTAGGGGGAAGAGATATCGGATGTAATGTATGGGTAGAGAATAATGAAATTCTGATTTATATGGCACAAAGCGGAGCCTTTGATGAATTCGGCAATATGCTTAAGGCCGGCCGGCTTCGGTTAAAATTTGATCCCAATGTTTTTGAAGACGGATTTCGGCAGGAATTATTGCTGGAGCAGGGCTGCATAAGAATTCAGGGAACTTTTGGAGGAGAAGATTTTTCCGTTACACTGTGGAATGAGATTTACCGATCGGCCTTACATATAGAAATACAATCTACCGCCAAGATCGCCTGTACGTGTCAATATGAAAATTGGCGCGACAGACAAGTAAAAGAACAAGATTTTGATTCTGTTTTTCCTCAGCATGACAAGGTTGTTTTTTATCACAGAAATCAAGGATCTTTCACTTTGGAAAGCAAATTAAAACAGCAAGGGATTGAACATTTAAAGCCTTATTTTCCGGATGTTGAAAAAAACAGAACCAGCGGCGGCTGCCTTTTTATGGAGTCAATGGCTTTTGAAGGAACACGGAAAGGTGAATATTTAACAATCCCGTATCTTGCCTATTGCTGGAAGACGGAAAATCTTTTAAAAAATATCCGTATTGATGTGTATTTTCACATCAGTCAGGCGCAAAACACGCAGATTTGGGAAAGTGAACTGCAGAAGAAGATCGGCTCCTGTGGGGAAATTTGTGATGAAAAGAAGAAAGCTTTGCAGTGGTGGAGCGATTTTTGGAAGCGCAGTTATGTTTATGTTGATCCTTTTAAAAAAGCAGAAAATACTGTGGATTGGCAAGTAGGCAGGAACTATCAGCTTTTCCGATATATGCAGGCAAGCAATGCTTACGGGGAATTTCCTACTAAATTTAACGGTGGACTTTTTACGGTTGACCCGTGTGTTTGGCATGCTTCGAAATCGGATCCCACGGATACAGCCGATACGAAACTGAATCCGGATTACCGGGATTGGGGCGGGGCTATGTTTACCGCGCAAAACCAACGTTTGGTTTATTGGCCTATGATCAAAAACGGTGATTTTGATATGATGAAGCCTACCTTTGAATTTTACAGGCGTTTGGTAGAACCCATAAAACAGCGAACGAAGTATTTTTTTGGGCTTGAGAACTGCGCCTGTTATTGTGAACAGCTTGATATCAACGGGCTTTCCGGATACTATGGCTTCTATGGAGTGGATTATCCTTTGCAGGTGCGCCATCATTATGTGGAGGCTTTGGAATTTTCTTATATGCTGATTTGTTACCATAAAGTCAGCGGGAACGATATCATGCCGTATCTTCCGTTTATTTGTAGTGTGCTCAATTTTTATGAGCAAAAATACAGCGAACTGGACGGAAAAGGGAAGAGAATCCTATTTCCTTCCACAGCATTGGAAACTTATCATGGAGAGAATTTAATTCCTGTTTATGGCGAAGAAGGGCGCCGTGTTGCCAATTATAATGATCAACAGACAGCGGTAACCAATCCCGCGGATATTATCGCGGCTTTGTGTTCCACTGTTACAGAGCTTTTATCGTTAAACTGCCTGGATACGGAAACAACCAAACGCTATCAAAAGTTTTTAAAGGAACTGCCGCCGATTCCCACGGAAATTAAGAAAGGCAAAGAAGTCGTTGCACCATGTGAATTTCCTAAGGAATATAAGAAAGGTAACTGTGAGCTTCCTCAGCTAAATACCGTCTATCCATACCGAAGCTTTGGCGTTTTCTCCGACAAAGAAGCTTTGGATTTGGCGGTTCGTACATATTTTTATTGCTGGGATGAGGAAGATCAGCTTGATTATGTAAGCTGGCATGTCAACGGATGCTATGCCGCAAGAATCGGCTTGACCGAAGAAGCAGTCAAATATATGAGGTTAAAACTGGGGGATTCAGGAAGAAAGTTTCCGGCATTTTGGGGCCCGGGGCATGACTATACTCCGGATCATAATTGGGGCGGAAGCGGCATGATCGGAGTTCAGGAAATGCTGATGCAAACTTTTGAAAATAAAATATATTTGTTGCCGGCATGGCCTAAAAATTTAGATGTTTGTTTTCAGCTGTGGGCGGATTCTCAAACAAAAGTGCGTGTTGAGTATCTTAATGGAAAAATGGAATATGAGATTTTTCCGAAGGAGAGAGAAAAAGATTTTTGTATTATTTTTTAATTTTAGCGTTTTTTTACTCAAGACCGCTGATTCAAAATACCGCGATTATATGGCAAAAGAAATGAGCTTTTTCATGCGGGGGGCGCAGATTGGCTGAATTTTCATAGAGTTTCTTTTTTATCGTGGCCGGAATGCTTTTTGTTTTGTGCGGGTACACCAATTTACTTTTTGCATAATGGAAAAAGAGCTTTCGCGTTTTTTTAGGAAATTGTTTCTGTAATTTGTTCTATCGCAACAATAATATGCATAAAGAAGCACTTATACATATGATTCTTATAATATCAGATTTGAAATAGGGAAAGTATAGATAAAAAGAATGTTTATGTCTGATTTCCAAAGGCATAGAAAAAACCTCTCATCGCATAGCGTGATATCCTTAGGGGAGAAATCAAAACAACCGAATAGGACGAACACATCCCGCAGATTCAAATAAATCTGCGGGATGTGTGATTTCATCTCATGTTTTTGTTTTGATCGTCTATCACAAATACCATAGGCGGTGTCCCGTCTTTGCCATCGAAATCTTCAGATGCTATAGCTTTTTTCATAAACGCCATCGGTATTGCATAGCAGGAATACTGCCTGAATTCAGCAACTCTTCCAACAAGGTGCGCAGGAATTTCAATTTTTAATTGAGGAAAAATCTCCCGAAGCCAAGGCTCAAGTATATCCGCCATGAAATGCATATGCTCAATTCGTATTTTATCGAGAATCCTGTATTCATCCGGTGTTATCATCGGAAGATTGACAAACGGTTTGCCATCTATACTGCCTAATATTCCACATTCGGTTAGATGCGGAATATCTTTACAATACATCAAATTAAACCCAGTATTTTCAAACGGAATTCCTCTTGAAATGATATATAGAAGTTTGGCAAGTTCGTCATCTTGCATTTCAATTGGTCCATGTTGATATTTGTTTAAGTCAGGTTGGGTGTCATAAATCTTTAAATCAATCGACTTGGTATTAAGAAAACCTTCAAAATACGCTCCTCGAAAACCACCGTAACAATATTTTGCAAAACGATAATTTTCGAAATCAAAATCCTGTGGATACTGTGAACCCATAGCGATCCACCTGCCACCGTCTGGACGCTGTGGATAGTTTTCTTTTGACGGAACAATTCGTTGCGTAGCTGTATAAATTGCTGATGAAAATAAATGTAGGATAAAATAATACTCCAGCTTTTTCCTTTTTCCTTCCGTAAGTTGCGAAAGGAAATTCGGAGTCCGCAATTTTCCAAGATATTCGTTTACGCTACGCAAAATATCCGTGTAATGAGTTTCTACAAGCGCAATCTCCACATCTAAGCTTTTTAGAAGCTGCTCCGGTTTTGTAATCATAAAATCAGTAAAATATCTATTTCCAACCGCTTTCATTAATTCCGATGCAATAAGATCATGAACAGCATTTTCTATGTATGCAGTAGGAACGCCCAATGCTTTTGCAATTTCTACACATGTTATAGGCTTTTCATAAGCCACAATTAAAATATTTTGTTTCATTAAGTCGTTTGCTACAAGAGACCATGGTTCATCGTGAAATCCTTGGCAACCATGACAGCTGATATCAAGCCTTTCCGGTTGATAGCTTTGTTTTTCGTAAGATTCCATTTGATCAAACCCTTTCCGCATTTGTTCTCTGCCGCATGAAAGGCGGGAAAGCACTGTGCCTTTGGGTACACCGAGGCTGTCGGCAATGTCCTGAACTTTTTCACCGTGCAGATAATGGCGTACGATGACGGTACGATACTTCTCTGCGAGATAGGCTACTTCTCTGCGAATTGATACAGCATTCGGTCTGTCGTCTGTTTCGTTTGTTTCCCACGGTTCCGATTCCTCCGGGACAAGATCAATACTGACAGTTGGAAACTTGTACTTTTTTCTCAGCATATCAAAGTACTTATTGTTCAGCACACTATTAAGCCATAGTTTCATATCCATAATTTCTTTTGGATATTGCAGGGCAGCAAGCAGCACTTCCTGTGTTAAATCCTCGGCATCATTCAGGTTTCCGCATTTCTTCAGTGCGATACGGAACAAATACTCCATATAATTTTGAATTTCTGATAACTGCATTTGTTCACCTCGTTTGAAAGCTTTCACCTATAAGTCGCAGATTTCGGATTTGATTCGGTCAATTTTTAAAGTATGGCTACAAATATATACGCAAACTCCGTTTCAAACTGCTTTTCGAGTTTTAGCCTTGTTGCATTGAGATATCTGCAAATATTGTCAGGATTGTCGGGATATACCTTAATTCTGCTAATCCCTGTATCAATATACTCATCTTGGCTTTTATCAATGGACAGCACAAACCGACCGCCGGGTGCAAGCAGTCCGGCGACTTTGTTTATTGCAGTAAATTTATCCTCAATATGCATAAAGGTCAGCGAGGAATAGATAATATCAAACTGTTGTCCAAAACTGTGTGTCACAAAATCGTCACATATAAGTTCGATATTTGAAAAACTTGAGAGATTATCTTTGGCCCGATCTGTCGTTTTCGGAGAGATATCTATTCCGGTAAATTTTTCACAACACGGTGCAACTTTTACACCGAGTCTTCCCGCACCGGGTCATTGTTTTCGTCAATCAGGCGGTCGTAGTGGTCGATTACACCATAACCTCTGACAGAGTATTCGTAATTCCACGCATCTTCGTCAGGATGAGCTGAAACAAATGTAAAACCTGCTTTTTCAAAAGCTTTTTGTGAAGCTATGTTGTTCGGATAAATAACAGCATTTGCTTTAACAATACTCTTTTCAACCAATGCAGTGCAATTATCAATCAATTCCTTTATTACGGAACTTCCGTATCCTTTACCGCGTTTATCTGGCGCCACAACACATTCGGAAACAGTCAGCTCGCATAATTGAATTGCAACATAAATAACCGCAAAAGGAACATCACATTCTGAGACGATAAAGCAAAAATCCTCACAAGTATCATTCTTTTCTGATTCTTGCATCCAATAGCTGTAAAACTCATTCCAGCCGTTATCAATGCCTGTGAATTTCACAGCAGTATCATCAAGCCAGGAATTCACAAGTTCTTCATGGCTGTTATTGTATTTCTCCCACTTAAATTTCATTTGTGTTTCTCCTTAATCCACAGATCAACCATTTCTTTGAGGAATAGCAGATCTGTCTGAACAGCATTGTCAATTCTGAAAGTACAGCCGCACACACTCGGAAAATGCCTGCCGAAAATCACTTTTTCCTTGCCGCCCCCGCATGATCCGCAGTTTCCGCAATGGTCAATATGCCGCCAACCGACATTTTTCAAAATCATCACACCTATTCTTTATCCATCTATCTCACAGATATATCGTTCTTCTAATGTATCTCCCAAACCGCTGGGTTTCGTGCTTTCGTCCGGCTTAAAACCGCTTTTTTTGTAAAAAGCCTTTGCTCTGGCATTTTGTGTAAGAACCCAAAGGGATATGGTGTCATTACATACCGCTCCCAATTCTCCGTTAAGAACATCACGCAATAGATGAGAGTTTTTTTTAATGGTCAGTGCTTAGGCTGTAACTTGTCTTTTCCGCCCATATAAGGCCGCAGCACCTCAGGAATATTCACCGATCCGTCGGAATTTAAGTTGTTTTCTAAAAAGGCGATGAGCATACGGGGCGGCGCTACAACGGTATTATTGAGCGTGTGCGCGAAATATTTTCCGTTTTTGCCTGCTATGCGGATGCGCAGACGGCGTGCCTGCGCGTCACCCAGATCGGAACAGGAGCCAACTTCAAAATATTTTTTCTGCCGCGGAGACCATGCTTCTACATCAATGGATTTTACTTTTAAATCGGCCAAATCGCCGGAGCAGCATTCCAGAGTACGCACGGGAATATCTAAGCTGCGGAACAGATCAACGGTGTACTGCCAAAGCTTATTGAACCAAACTTTACTTTCTTCGGGCCGGCAAACGACGATCATCTCCTGCTTTTCAAACTGGTGGATGCGGTAAACGCCGCGCTCCTCGATGCCATGAGCGCCCTTTTCTTTACGGAAGCACGGGGAATAACTGGTGAGTGTATAGGGCAATTTTTCTTCCGGCAGCAGCTGATCGATGAATTTACCGATCATCGAGTGCTCGCTGGTACCGATCAGATAGAGATCTTCCCCTTCTATCTTATACATCATAGCGTCCATTTCGGCAAAACTCATGACGCCGGTCACTACGTCGGAACGGATCATAAAGGGCGGAACGCAGTAGGTAAAGCCTCGGTCAATCATAAAATCGCGCGCATAGGATAGAACCGCGGAATGAAGCCGCGCGATATCGCCCATCAGGTAATAAAAGCCGTTACCGGCTACACGGCGAGCCCCTTCAAGATCGATTCCCTCAAAACGCTCCATGATATCGGCATGATAAGGAATTTCAAAATCCGGTACAAGCGGTTCGCCGTAGCGCTGGACTTCTACGTTTTCGCTGTCGTCTTTGCCGATGGGAACCGAAGGATCAATGATATTGGGCAATGTAAGCATAATTGCGCGGATTTTCTCGGCCAGTTCATTTTCTTTCTTTTCGGCTTCAGCTAAGGCCTCCCCTTGCTGCGTGACCAGCTTTTTTGTTTCTTCGGCTTCTTCACGCTTTCCCTGAGCCATGAGCGCGCCGATCTGTTTAGAGTATTTGTTGCGATTGGCCCGCAGCTCTTCGGCAGTTTGTATGGTTTTGCGGTATTCTGCGTCAAGAGCGATTACCTCATCTACCAGCGGCAATTTTTGCTCCTGAAACTTATTTTGGATATTTTGTTTTACAATTTGGGGATTTTCCCGTACAAATTTGATATCCAGCATAGTATTCCTCCTATATTTAATAAAAAAGCCTGTTTCATCCTGAAATTGGGACGAAATAGGCTTCCGCGTTGCCACCCAAATTGCCTGCCCTTTTTCAGCGCAGACCACTTAAAAGTACAGTAAAGCGTACAAAACTCCTGCTTTCACAGGGGGCTGGGGAAGCGGAAGCAAAGGCACGGCAATACCGGCTTACATCAGCCGCCGGCTTTCTGAAAATGCAGCGCGGTGCAATCTTCCTTAAACGCCCTAAAAATTTTTCTATACAAATTATAGCGTATCTATCTTTTTTTTGCAACTATAAATTATAAATAGCGCTGTACTTTCACACATAGGCGGCCTTTTTTGGTACTGCCGGTCTCTTGGCAGAAGATAAAACGGCCGAATCCGCGAACGGAAACGGTATCGTTAGGTTTCGGCATATACGAATTATTTTCACAAAGACGGCCGTTTATAAATATTTTTTTGTCTTGAAAAAGCGCGCAGCAGGCGTTTCGGGAAAGCTTGTACAGCCCGGCAATGATGCAGTCAAGCCGGAGAGAAGAAACAATGAAGGTTTCCTCAGCCAGCCGGAACAGCTCCCCCTCGGGAAGTGAAGGCGCGGGAGCGCAAGAGATTACCGTGTGCTTTACTTTGGTTAAATTTTCACAAATATAAGAAGCCAGAGAAGCGTGCACAAAAAGATAGGCCGTGTTTTCCCGCAGAACGATATCTCCCGTGCGGCTGCGCTCAATTCCCAAATTCATCAGCGCGCCGAGAAAATCCCGGTGGGTGAGCTCATCGGCAAATTTTTTCAGTACCGGCTTTGCCAGTAAGCAGTCGATAGGAAAATTTTCCTCGTATCCTAACGCTTCCGGATCGCCGAAACGAGCCATTACACGCTGGCAGCCTTTTGTGCCGCCGAAGAGCACAAAAGGAATCAGTTCCTTTTTTATGCTGAGAAGCTGGCTTTGTTCCTCTTCATTTAAAAAACCGGTAAAAGTATAGCGGCCGCTGCGATCCGCTTTTTGGGAAAGATCCTTTAAGTGATTCATAAAAACAGTATCCATATATTTATTATACCATAAAAAAAGGTATTTGTTCAAATGAATTCTATGCGAGGGGATTGAAAAAATCATAAATCTGCGCTATAATACCGTTAACAAAGGAAAAGAGGATCTATATGAGAAGTCTGATTGCGGCAATTCTTTTGCTGATTTTATTTTGCAGCTGTACGGCAGAGAAGAAAAATGACCCTGCAGCAGAGCAGGAAAATGCGGTAACGCCGTCTGCCGCGGTTCCTTTTTTTTCCCCCAGCGCGGCGCCGGAAGAGAGCACGCCTTTTCTTTCACCGTCCCCTTTGCCCTCTCCGGAGGGAACAGTGGGGGTTTCTTATACCGGCAGCGGAAAAAAAGCAAAATATCTTATAGCAATTGACGCGGGGCATCAACAACGGGGCATTGCGGAAAAAGAGCCTAACGGGCCCGGTTCCGCGGTGCAAAAGGCGAAACTTTCCAGCGGTACGGCGGGAGTAGTTACGCGTGTGCCGGAATATCAACTGAATTTAACCGTTTCACTGGCTTTGCGGGATGAGTTGCTAAGAAGAGGATATTCGGTCTATATGATTCGTATTACAAATGACGCGCCGGTCTCCAATAAGGAGCGGGCAGAAATGGCTAACGGGGCTCAGGCGGATATCTTTTTACGGATTCATGCCAACGGATCTGAAAACGCATCGGTAAACGGTGCGATGATGGTGTGTCAGAGCAGAAACAATCCTTATACAGATCAATATGACGCCAGCAGAAAACTTTCGGAAAGCGTTCTGCAGGGCTATTGCGGCAGCACCCAAATGAAGCGTAAAGAAGGAAACTACATTTGGGAAACCGATACGATGACAGGGATTAACTGGTGCAGGATTCCCTCAACAACTCTGGAAATGGGATACATGAGCAATTCTGCAGATGATAGATTTATGGCCGATGCGGAGTTCCCCATCGCGGCGGCACGGGGGATTGCCGATGGCATTGACGCTTACTTTGCGTAATGAGGATATGAATAAAGCCGATCGGTTAAAAACAGGGGGGATTTTATGATTAAGATATTAAGTATCGGCAATAGTTTTTCGCAGGACGCTACGCGGTATTTAGAAGAAATTGCCCAAGGACAGATTTTTTCGAGGAATTGTTATATCGGCGGATGCAGTTTGGAAACGCATTGGAATAATATCGCCGCGGATGCACCGCTGTATGCGTATGAAGCAGCTGCACAGAAGCTGGAGGAGATTTCGATCCGTCAGGCGCTGTTAAAAGAGAATTGGGATTGGGTCACGCTGCAGCAGGTGAGTTATTTGGCGGGAAGGGAAGAAACGTATGAACCTTATATCGGCGATATCATTAGCTATATTCGGCAGATAAAAAGGAATGTAAAAATTGCGTTTCACAGAACGTGGGCTTATGATCCGGACTGTACGCATAACGGCTTTTCGTATTATGATCACAGCCAGGAACAGATGTATCAAAAAATTGTACAGACAACCGGGAAGATTGCGCGGAAATATCAGCTTCCTATCATTGGTGTAGGCGATGCTGTTCAAAAGCTGCGCAGCGTAAAGCCTTTTGATTCTGCAAGCGGCGGAATGACTCTCACACGTGACGGATTTCATCTTTCCTTGGATTACGGGCGATATGCCGCCGGCCTTGTATGGTATAGGTTCTTTACTGGAAAAAGCGCGAAAACGGTCAGCTTTATGCCGGAAAATACAGATCCGACGCTCATTCAGGTGATTCAGGAGAATATCGATTTTTTATCTAAGAGAAAATAGAAAAAGAAAGGATTTATTATGAATAAAACAGTTGAGAATTTATATCCCAGAGGTTCGGTAAATGCAAAACGCATCGATACGGATCTATTTTTTATTGATGAAGGGGCTACGGTACAATTTCAGGGACATTTGGATAAAACCATACGGTACATCGAAAGCTTTCAGCTGCTGGACGCATCGCTCTGGCAACGCTTTGTTTCACAGTTCCGTGTTTTTTCGGATACAGCCGATAAAGGCTGGCGCGGCGAATATTGGGGAAAGATGATGCGCGGCGCGGCTTTTACCTATGCTTATACAAAAAATGAACAGCTTTACACGCTTCTTTGCCAAACGGTAGAGGATATGCTTACCGCTTGTGATGCACAGGGGCGAATTTCCACGTATACGGTCGAAGGCGAATTTACCGGTTGGGATCTGTGGTGCCGAAAGTATGTGCTTTTAGGCTTGCAGTATTTTATGGAGATTTGCACAGATGAAGAAATGAACAAAAGAATTCTTGCTTCTATGTGCGCGCAAGTGGATGCCATTTGCTGCAAAATCGGTCCGAGGGAAGAGGGAAAATTACCGATTACCGAAAGTTCCGATTATTGGCGGGGATTGAATTCTTCTTCTTTGCTGGAGCCGGTGGTAAGGCTTTTTGATTTAACGGGAGAACAAAAATATCTTGATTTTGCCCGTTATATTGTAGAGGAGGGCGGAACCAGCATTGCCAATGTGTTTGAATTGGCGTATGAGGATAAAACCGATCCTTATCAGTACCCGATTACCAAGGCGTATGAGTTGATTTCCTGTTTTGAAGGATTATTGGAATATTATCGGGCCACCGGTATTGAAAAATATAAAAAGGCTGTACTGAATTTCGGCCGCAGACTGATGAATACGGATATCACTATCATCGGCAGCGCGGGCTGTACGCATGAATATTTGGATCATGCTGCCGCGCGCCAAACGGATACGGCGTATTCCGGCATTATGCAGGAGACCTGTGTTACCGTTACATGGATGAAATTTTGCCTTCAGCTGCTGACGGTATCGGGAGAAGCCGTTTTTGCCGATTGCTTTGAGCAGTCGCTGTATAACGCGTATTTGGGTGCCGTAAATACGCGTAAAAATACAGATAAATTTGTTGTTGAACGCTACCCTGATGCCATTTTGGAACCGCTGCCGTTTGATAGTTACAGCTCTCTTTTGCCCAATACCCGGGGGCGCGGTATCGGAGGATTAAAGCTGATGCCGGATCATCATTATTATGGCTGCTGCGCCTGCATCGGCGCGGCCGGAGCGGGGATGATCTCTAAAATTGCTTCCATGCTGGATAAAAATGGTATTGTGATGAACCTTTATATTGACGGCCTTGTGGAAACGCTTACACCGCGAGGACAGAAGGTACGGCTGCAAACGGTAACCAATTATCCTGCGGATGGAAAAATTGAAATAACGGTCAATCCGGCACAAGAAGAAGAATTTACCGTAACCTTACGTGTCCCTGATTGGAGCCGGAGAACCGCGCTTACGGTAAACGGGCAGGCGGTGGAGGTGCATACGGGATATGTGCCGATTAAACGCACATGGAAAAGCGGCGATACGATTGTGTTGGAACTGGATATGCGCGCTCAGGTTATGAAACCTGTTTCCAACCCCAAAGATGTAATTATTGTAGATGTTAAGTGGCAGTTTAATTATGTTACGCCCAGGGTGGTAGAAGAAACACCGGAGGCGAAATATCATATTGCTATGCGGCGCGGTCCTTTAGTGCTTGCCCGTGATGCGCAGTTGGACGGCACTGTTGACGAAGCGGTGGATATTGCCTATGATGCGGATGGGTTTGTAGAATTGAGCCCGTCACAAAAGGCGGATTTTGATACCATGGTGGAATTCTCTGTTCCGCAGAATCAGGGGGAAGCCTTTACGGTTATTGATTATTCCTCTGCGGGAAAAACTTGGGATAAGCGCTCAAAATATGCCTGCTGGCTTCCCACAAGAAAATATTGGGAAGAGGAATAATCGTATTTTTAGAGATGATTTTTATGGGAAATACTTTCAGGCGGTTCAGAAACTAAATTTTTTATTTTGCGGCGGTAACGCCGCATCAGTCTGTCAAAAAAATCTATTCGTCAATAGGTACAAAAAATTTTTGTGCCTTAGGGGAGTCCCTCCGGAAAGCGTCCCGCCTGCGCTTTTCGGATAAGATTTCGCTCTCGTTAGAAAGAATTCCGGTGTCTCACTGCCTTTTAAAAAGGGCGGACGAAAATTCTATTGTGCGACGTTTTGACTGTGGGATGTTTTTGATACGCTCTTGCGGCGGGAACGCCGCCTTTTGTTTTTTACCGGAAAGGACTTTATAGGTGTAAAAATTTTATTTCGTGTTTTAGTGAACCGGCGGTATGAAGATACAGCGCCGTCTGGATTTTATTCATTTTCTTCACCATGGTATTTTCGATGGGGAAGGAAAACAGGCAAAAATTTTTGGCTTTCTGTTCAAAGGAAAAGTACTGAAAAACGGGAAAACAGTGCGGTAAAGCAGATTTTTTGCCTTGGAATCCATGAACGCGGAGTAAAAAGATTTTTCTCAAGGCAGAAAGAAGCCGCGGCGGATCGTAGGGAAATTCTCTTACGTTTAGACGCGGTCAAAGGCTTTGCTTCCTTTTGCGGAAAAAATAATCTGGCATATTTTTTGTTCAATCTTTTATATTTTTATAAAAAATCGTAATACAATTTTTAGTCCTGAGCAAAGAAAATCCCAAAGATCATCCCTCTTTGCTTAAAATGATTCTGTATACCGATTTTTCATGGCTTTTTTCTATCTGTTTCTTATCCGTTCCTGCTGTTTTGGACTGACAGAACAAGACCTTCTATAGGCAGTTTCTACCCACAGAAGGTCTTTTCCTGTACGCTATTCGATATCCAACTCCGGCGGAACATCAAGCTCTTTTGACACATACCGGCCGTTTTTTTTACGCTGGCGCACACATTCAGAAAGCAAATACTCTATCTGACCGTTCACCGAGCGAAAATCATCCTCAGCCCAAGCGGCAATGGCCTCATATAATTTTTCTGAAAGCCGCAGCGGTATCTGCTTTTTTTCACCGCTCATAAGTTTTAATATAAACTGCCGGAATTTACTACCGGCTGCGCGTCATGATTGCCGCAAAGTACCACCAATAAATTGGATACCATCGCTGCCTTACGTTCATCATCCAGTTCTACAATGTGATTATGGTTCAGCCGCTCAAGCGCCATTTCAACCATTCCCACTGCACCGTCAACAATCATCTTTCTTGCGTCAATAATTGCCGATGCCTGCTGCCTTTGCAGCATAACCGCGGCTATTTCCGGCGCATAAGCAAGATACGTAATCCGAGCTTCGATAATCTCCAATCCGGCAGGCGCGACCTTTTGCTGAATTTCATCCCGTATGCGTGAGGCCACAATTTCACTGGATCCGCGAAGACTTCCTTCATCGGCAATTCCGTCGCCGGTAGTATCCACATTCGGAGCAATATCATAAGGATAAATACGTACAATATTCCGCAGGGCACTATCACACTGCAAAGAAAGATACTCCTTAAAATTATCTACACGGAATACCGCTTTTGCCGTATCTACTACCCGCCAGGTTACCGCGATACCGATTTCCACCGGGTTTCCCAGGCAATCATTGATTTTTTGCCGGTTGTTGTTTAATGTCATAATTTTCAGCGATATTTTACGGCTAATGCTTTCCGCCGATGCGGGGGAGGAGCCCGCATATACTACCCCGTTTTTAGGCATGCTGTCCACATCGCCGCTTTGGTTCAGCTTTGTTTTCGCCGCCGGATTCACGCTGGTACAAAACGGATTTACATAATAAAATCCTTCACTTTTCAGCGTACCGATATATTTGCCGAACAGGGTTAAAACCAATGCTTCCTGAGGTTTGAGCACTTTTAGCCCGCAAAACGGAATCCAGCCGAATGAGACCCAAAAAATACCCAGCGCAAATAAAACAGCGCCCCATGTGCTTTCCATATAAATTCCGCCTAAAATAAGCAATCCCATGCCTACCAGATAGAATACCGATATGAATATCAAAGCCTGCATTCCGTTCTTTTTATTTCCTAAAACAATTTCTTCCATTATCATTCTCCTTTCAAATTGATATCAAAATCATATCATTTAAACTCTATTCTGTCAATAAAAAAATTTATCTTTTTACATGAATTTTACATTGTATAACGTTTTTTTAACCAAACTAAGTATATAAATTTTAATTTCAAGTTTCATAATGAAAGCGTAGAAAAAAAGAAGGAGAAATAATGTTATGAAAAAATTTGTTGTTCTTGCTACCTCGGCATTGTGCCTGACCCTTGCCTTTGCGGGCTGCGGAGAAAATCCCGCAGGTGATACCTCCGGAAACGACGCGGCGATATCGGTAATTTCCCGTGAGGACGGTTCGGGAACACGGGGCGCTTTTATTGAGTTATTCGGCATTGAAGAAAAAGACGATAGCGGAGAAAAAGTTGATAAGACGGTAAATACCAGTGAAGAAACCAACAGCACCGGCGTTATGCTCACGACTGTTGCCGGAAATAAAAACGCCATTGGCTATGTATCCTTAGGCTCACTGAACGACACCGTAAAGGCAGTAAAAATTGACGGTGCCGAAGCTACGGTTGAAAATGTAAAAAACGGTACGTATAAAGTTTCACGTCCATTCAATATTGCGGTAAAAGAAGGAATCAGTGAAGTTGCGCAGGATTTTATCGATTTTATCCTCAGCACCGAAGGACAGAAAGTTGTTGAACAAAGCGGCTATATTCCGCTTGACGGAACCACGGCCTATACCTCAAAAAATCTTTCCGGAAAGATCACCGTTGCAGGATCTTCTTCGGTAACTCCTGTAATGGAAAAGCTGAAAGAAGCTTACATTGCGCTCAATGGCGGAGTTACCATTGAAATTCAGCAAAACGATTCCACTACCGGCATGAACTCTGCCATTGACGGCATTTGCGATATCGGCATGGCTTCCAGAGAATTAAAGGAAAGCGAAACTTCCGCGGGGCTGAAAGGCATTGTAATTGCTACCGACGGCATTGCGGTTATCGTAAACAAAGAGAATTCCGCGGCAGATAACTTAACAAGCGAGCAGGTAAAAAAGATTTATACCGGTGAAATTACAAAATGGTCCGCGCTTAACGCATAAGCGCAAAAATTCCGCGACGGAGAGAATATAAATGAAAAGATTTACAGAAGTTTTTATGAAAGGTATTTTTCTCCTTGCCGCATGCATATCAGTTGCCGCAGTTGCGCTGATATGCATTTTCCTGTTTGCCAACGGGATTCCGGCAATAGGAAAAATCGGTTTTCTTGATTTTATAACCGGTACAAAATGGGCTCCATCCAATGATATTTACGGTATTTTTCCAATGATTGTAGGCAGCCTGTACGTAACGGCGGGAGCTATTCTTGTGGGCGTTCCCATCGGCATTCTCAGTGCTGTTTTTATGGCTCGTTTCTGCCCTAAAAAAATCTATAAGCCCTTGAAAACCATGGTTGATCTGCTTGCGGGCATTCCTTCTATCGTATACGGCTTTTTTGGGCTGATGGTACTGGTACCGCTGGTACAGGAGCTTTTCGGCAGCAGCGGAAAAGGTGTGCTGACCGCTTCGGTACTGCTGGGAATCATGATTCTACCCACAATCATCAGTGTATCAGAGGCTTCGATTCGCGCGGTTCCGGAAAGTTATTACGAAGGCGCCCTGGCTTTAGGCGCGACAAAGGAACGCAGCGTGTTCCTTGCCGTAGTTCCGGCGGCCAAATCCGGAATCGTTTCTGGTGTTATTTTAGGAATAGGAAGAGCTATTGGTGAAACAATGGCAATCATCATGGTGGCGGGAAATCAAAAAGTTATTCCCGAAAGTATTTTAAGCGGAACCAGAACGCTTACAACCAATATCGTAATGGAAATGGGTTATGCAGCGGATCTGCATCGTGAAGCATTGATTGCCACGGCTGTAGTGTTGTTTGTTTTTATTCTTATCATCAATTTGCTGTTTTCCTTAGTAAAAAGGGGGGATAAGCAATGAGCAGAAAAAGTTTGAGCAAAAAAATACAAGAATATAAAAAGCATCCGGCTTCTTTTCTGGTTCTTTTGTTGGTGATTGCGGCAATTATCATTACGGTGGGCGTACTGCTCTCTATTTTAGCGTACATTCTTATCAAAGGCATTCCGAATCTGTCGCCTGAATTATTTGCCTGGGAATATACCAGCGAAAATGTATCCATGATGCCGGCAATTATCAATACCGTTACGGTTACGGCGCTTTCGCTGCTGATTGCCATTCCCGCGGGAATTTTTTCGGCAATTTATTTAGCAGAATATGCCCGCCGGGGCAGTAAAACGGTAAAAGTAATACGGATCACCGCTGAAACACTTTCAGGAATTCCTTCCATTATATACGGACTTTTCGGGTATTTGATGTTTGTAGTATATTTTAAAATGGGATATTCACTGCTTGCCGGAATCCTTACATTGGCAATTATGATTCTTCCCTTGATTATGCGCACTACCGAAGAAGCGCTGAACGCCGTTCCGGATATGTATCGGGAAGGGAGCTTTGGACTGGGTGCGGGCAAACTGCGCACCGTGTTCAAAATTGTTCTGCCTTCGGCAATACCGGGTATTCTTTCGGGCATTATTCTAAGTATTGGCCGAATTGTGGGCGAAACGGCAGCGCTGATTTATACCGCGGGAACGGTTGCGGGAATTCCGGAGAATCTCACCGGATCCGGACGGACGCTTTCTGTGCACATGTACGCTCTGTGGAATGAAGGTCTTAACGGAAAAGAGGCCTATGCCACCGCGGTAGTGCTTTTGATTCTTGTTATGGCGATGAACTTACTTTCCGGTTTTATTGCGGGAAAAATAAAAAAGAGGTGATATTATGAAGATTTCAGTTGAAAAGCTGAATTTATGGTACGGTGATTTTCAGGCACTAAAGGAAATTGATATTCAAATTCCTGAAAACGAAATTACGGCTTTTATCGGGCCTTCAGGCTGCGGCAAATCCACTTTGCTGAAAACGCTGAACCGTATGAATGATTTGATAGAAAATTGCCGTATAGAAGGTAAAGTTTTACTGGACAACGAAGATATATACGGTAAAATGGATGTGAATCTGCTGCGAAAAAGAGTGGGTATGGTATTTCAAAAGCCGAATCCTTTTCCCATGAGCATCTATGATAATATTGCCTTTGGACCGCGCACACACGGCGTACGCGCCAAGCATAAGCTGGATGAAATTGTTGAAAAATCTTTGCGGGCAGCGGCGGTATGGGAGGAGACAAAGGACAGGCTTAAAAAAAGCGCGCTGGGAATGTCGGGCGGACAGCAACAGCGTATATGCATTGCCCGGGCGCTTGCGGTAGAGCCGGAGGTTTTGCTTATGGATGAACCAACCAGTGCTCTTGATCCTATTTCCACTGCAAAAATAGAAGATCTGGCGGCAGAGTTGAAAAAAAAGTATACGATTGTAATGGTAACGCATAATATGCAGCAAGCGGTACGTATTTCTGACCGAACGGCGTTTTTCCTTTTAGGAAAAATTGTGGAATACAATAAAACAGAGGAATTATTTTCGCGTCCGGCGGATAAACGCACGGAGGACTACATTACAGGGAGGTTTGGCTGATGAGAAATCGATTTGATGAACAGCTGGAAAAGCTGAATGTTGAACTCACCGATATGGGTGAACTTTGTGAAAAGGCAATTTCTTCGGCGGTAGCTGCTTTCCTGAGCAGTGACGGCGATGAAACTTTAATTCAGCAAGCGCTTGAAACCGACAGTGAAATTGATAAAAAAGAACGGGATATTGAAGCAATGTGCATGCGGCTGCTTCTTTCCCAGCAGCCGGTTGCCCGGGATTTAAGAACGATTTCTTCGGCGCTGAAAATGATTTCCGATATGGAGCGCATAGGGGATCAGGCTTCAGACATTGCGGAAATTACACGTTCCATGACGCCCAGCACCATCAAAAACGAAGTACATGTAAAGGCTATGACCGAAGCGGCCATAAAAATGGTGACCGACAGCATAGAATCTTTTGTAAAAAAGGATCTTGCCTTGGCGCAGGAAGTCATCGACTATGACGATGTAGTGGACAGAATGTTTGATACGATTAAAAACGAACTGATTGCGCTGATTTCCAATCAAAACGTAAACGGTGAGCTTTGCATTGATCTGTTAATGATTGCCAAATATTTGGAGCGTATAGGGGATCATGCCACCAATATTGCCGAATGGGTTATCTATTCTATTACAGGAACCCATGAAGTGAATTGATCGCGTTCAGATTACAAAATATTTAATATTCGATTGAGCGGTGCCGCCTTTGCCTGGTTGAGCCGAAAAAGTATGAGAGGAATAGAAGGTATTTTTTTGCCCCGGAGAATACGCCCGGATAAAAAACGTTTCCCCGAAGCGAATTGGGAAAACGGGCAAAAAAAGGCCCGGGCGGTGAAACAAAGGCCCTTGCAAAAAATCCAAAGAGCGCGGCAAAAGTGAGGGAAAGCCGGCCGGCGGGGCCACGAAAAAGCCGGAAAGAAATTGAAAATACTCACGGAAACAGTTGCCCAAAAACAGAAAAACAAATACCGGCGGAACAACACACAGACTCAATTGCCCGCCGAAAAGGGGGGGCAATTTTACGGAAAAACCGCCTTTGCCCGCGGGGAAGGAAAGGCGGTTTTTTTCGGTT
>CAJKLB010000018.1 GCA_905200615.1 uncultured Selenomonadales bacterium
CTTCTATTCGCTACTCTTTTTTTGCCTTTTGTCACTCATCATTGTAACACATACAGCGGAGCATTTAAGAAATATCGTCAAAATACTTGAAAATTTTCTTTTTTGGTGTATAATAATAAAAAATAACTAAAGGAGAAATATTTTCATGGGCGTTTTGCATGTTATAGACCATCCCCTTATTCAGCATAAGCTCACCATTATGCGTGAGGTTCAGACCGGACCGAAAGATTTCAGAGAATTGCTGAACGAAATCACTACCTTGATGGGATATGAGATTACAAGGGATTTCCCGCTTTGCGAAAGGGAGATTGAAACTCCTCTCACCAAAATGAAAGGAAAGACAATTGACGGAAAAAAAGTAGCAATTGTTCCTATTTTACGGGCCGGGCTTGGCATGGTGGACGGGCTGCTTTCTCTGATACCGGTGGCTAAAGTAGGGCATATCGGACTGTATCGTGATCCGGAGACACATACGCCGGTGGTGTATTACTGTAAGCTGCCTACCGATATAGAGGGGCGTTTCGTAATCGTGGTAGATCCGATGCTGGCAACCGGAGGAAGCGCGGCCGATGCCATTGCCATGCTGAAAGAAAAAGGTGTAGAAAATATTCGTCTTATGTGTTTGGTGGCTGCGCCGGAGGGCGTTGAAAAGGTGCAGAAGGAACATCCCGATGTGGATATTTTTGTAGCGGCGTTGGATGAAAAGCTTAATGAAAACTGCTATATCGTTCCCGGCTTAGGGGACGCCGGAGACAGGCTGTTCGGAACAAAATAATGAGGATGCCTCTTTGAGGTTTTATGCTGTTAAGAAAAGGCCTCCTGATGCGAGCAAAAAGCTCTGCAGCAGGAGGTCTTTTTATCCTAAGGCAACATCCATTACCATCATCAGCGTAAAGCCTAAGATACAGCCGACAGAAGGAATAATACCGCCTTTGGAATGCGCCTCCGGCAATAGTTCCTGCGCCACGACAAAGATCATGGCTCCCGCGGCGAAAGAAAGCGCGATGGGCAGCAACGGGGCGATTACAGCGACTAAAAACGCGCCTAAAACGCCGGCCATTGGCTCTACAATTCCGGAGAGCTGTCCCCACATAAAACTTTTAAAGCGGGAATAACCTTCCCGGCGCAGGGGAATGGAAACAGCGGCGCCTTCGGGGAAATTTTGCAGGCCGATGCCCAGGGCAATAGAAAAAGGCGCGGCAAAATCACTGAAGCCGGGGTCAGGAATCGCGCGCAGAGCGCCGAACGCGACACCGATAGCAAGCCCTTCGGGAATATTGTGTATGGTTATAGAAGAAATTAAAAGAGCAACTCTTTTTTGTTTTTCCGATGTTTTTCCGCATGTACGGCATTGAATACGCATAATAATTCTGTCGCAAAGAACAATGAACATGCCGCCGGCCATAAAACCGAAGGCTACGGTGAGCCAAGACGGCAAAAATCCGTCGGTTGCCTGTTCAATGGCCGGCTCAAGCAGCGACCAAAAACTCGCGGCGATCATAATTCCGGCGGCAAAGCCAAGCATCATATTTAAAATTTTATCATTTATCTGTTTAAAAAAGAAAACTGTGGATGACCCAAGGGCTGTCAGCAGCCAGGTACCCACAGTTGCAAATAAAGCTAACAGTAAATAACTCAACAGCATCACATCCTTTGCTTATATCATATGCGGCAAAGGAAGAGGGTGTGTTACCGTGAGAGTTTTCGCCGGCCTTCATATATGATTAAGAAGGCGCAGGCGGCGTAAAAGAGAAGGGAAAATACACGGGGACTGATGATAAAGATTAAATCTTCGGTAATGCCGGCTACATAATAAGCGATAAATACTACAAAGGGGAAAATGTACAATCGGCGTGAAGCTAAGCAGTATTTTACCGAGAGAATAAGCATATATATGCAGAACACCATAAACAATACAAAGGCAATAGGGCCGAAATGCCCTAAAACGGCAAGATAGGTGTTATGCGCGGAAACCTGTTCAGCACTGAGCTCGGGCGAGGCAATGTAAAAATCAGGGCCGTTGCCGAAAAGATGAATGTTTCTGAAAGTATATTTCCAGATCATTCCGCGATTGGAAAGCAAATTGCCGTTATTCAGGGCGGTAATAAATTTATCCCATATTCCCTTGTTTTCTATGGATTCCGGGACATCAGGAACGTGACCGAGGCTGTCTAAAAGAATCGTTGCCGAAATGGTCAGCGCAATAATCAGAATAACGCCTAAAATGATGGCAAAATTGATAGAATTATTTTTATAAAGAATTCCTTTGGCAATGGAGCGGAATTTAATGGCTACGGCTACTATAAAAAAGATAATGGTGATTAAAATGGTTAAAAAACCGGTTCTTCCGCCGGAAACACCGGAAAGGTAGAGCATAATCCCGATTAATGTCATTAAAATTACAAAAAGACTTATATAAAATTTACGAGTGTTCAGCAGAACCCAGGCAAGGGCACATAGCACAATGGGAACCAGCGCGCACAGCACAAGCGAATAAGTATTGCTGATTAGGGGATAACAGATCAATCCGCAAAGGATGTTTGAGAGAATTGCCAGTCCGCAGGAGAGCAGCAAAAGGTTGAAAAAATTTTCTTCCTGCCCCATGAGTGTGAATAAGGGCAGAGTAACCCAAATGATAAGGCTTTGCATCGGCCATCCGTGAAGACTTTCACAAAAGACGCAGAGCACGCCGAAGCCTACCCATAGAAAGAACGGAAATTTTGCGGCATGAAAAACAGGTTTGATTTTTATAATGGTTAAGATTTCAAATACAAAGAAACCAATTCCCGTTATAATAACCGGAGGAATGAAAAAAGGAAAAAGCGATGTTCCCGTAAAGACCAGTAAAAGATCGTCAAAGGTTAAAACCAAGGAAAGAAAAAGAAAGCGTGGCCAAAAATACGGCATGCTGAGCACATTTTTTAATTCATTTGTTATTTTTGTTTCACCGCTCATAAAACCTCAAAAAAATCATTTGTTATTTTTCAGTATGCCGGAGCCTGTTAAAAATTTGTTTTACAGGCCACGCGGAACATTTGAACATTGGCATTATATCATTTGCCCACGGATAAGTCAAATTTCAATCTTGTAAGGTGCTTTTTATGATTGACATATGCTTGCTTTTCCCACTATAATATAAAAACATATATAAAAAATAAGGTGTTTTCAGGAGAAAGAGAATGACTTTAGATGAAATTTTGATTCATGTGGACAAGCCGGGCCGGTATACCGGCGGTGAGCTCAACGCGCATTATAAGCAAAATGCCGAGGTCAATTTTGTGTTTTCCTACCCGGATACATATGAAATGGGAATGTCACATTTGGGAGGAAAGATTATTTATCATCTGCTGAACCGCCGTGATGATACCTTTTGTCAGCGCTGCTACGCTCCCTGGACGGATATGGAACAGGCTATGCGTGAAAATAAGATACCGCTGTTTGCTCTTGAAACTCGTATGCCGGTAAAGCAGGCGGATATTTGGGGGTTTACCCTGCAATACGAACTTAGCTATACAAATATTTTAAATATGATGGATTTAGCCGGAGTTCCGATAAAGGCTGCTCAGCGAGGAGAAGAGGCTCCTTTGATCGTAGCAGGAGGTCCCTGTGCCAATCATGCCGAAATGCTGGCGGATTTTATTGATTGCTTTCTTTTAGGAGACGGCGAGGAAGAACTGGATGAGCTGATTGATATTTTTAAAGCCTGGAAAAAAAGCGGGGCGGATAAAAAAACGCTTTTGGGTTTGCTTGCGCAAAACGAAGGCTTTTATGTGCCGTCATTTTATACGCATACAAAGGATGAAAATGGGCATTTGTTGATTACGCCCGCGCCGGGCGTGCCGAAAACGGTAAAACGCCGGGTGGTAGAAGATTTTGAAAATACTTTTGTGCCTACCAAGCTGATTGTACCGTTGATTGAAGTAGTACATGATCGGATTATGCTGGAAATCTTTCGCGGCTGTACGCGGGGATGCCGGTTTTGCCAGGCAGGATTTTTATACAGGCCCGTACGGGAGCGCAGTGTGGAAAAACTGGCGGAGATTGCTCGAAAAAGCGCAGATGCCACCGGGTATGATGAGATATCATTAACTTCGCTTTCCAGCGGAGATTATTCACATTTGGATCAGCTTATTGCACGACTGAATTGTGAATTTGAAGGAGAACATATGGATACCTCACTGCCTTCGCTGCGCATCGATTCTTTTGATCCGGATATGGTCAGCAGCCAGATGCGCAAGACTTCTTTGACATTCGCTCCTGAGGCAGGCAGTCAGCGGATGCGCAATATCATCAATAAGAATGTAAGCGAAGAGGATCTTTTACGTACCGTGCGCGGCGCGTTTTCCGCCGGCTACAGCGCGGTGAAACTGTATTTTATGATCGGTCTTCCCTTTGAAACAATGGAGGATATCAAGGGAATCGCCGATCTGGCGCAAAAGTGCGCGGAGGTTTACCGACAGGTGAACGGGAATACCAAAAATATGAGAATTACCGTCAGTACCTCTGTTTTTATTCCTAAGCCTTTTACTCCCTTTCAGTGGATCGCGCAGGATGCGGAGGAGAGCGTAAAGGAAAAACAGAGATATTTAACAGAGTTAATACGTCCTTTGCGCGGTGTTGAATATAAATATCATGACAGCACCGCTTCTCAATTAGAAGCGGCTTGTGCCCGCGGCGGTAGAGAACTGTGCGAGGTGCTCTATTCGGCGTGGAAAAAAGGCGCTAAAATGGATGCTTGGAGCGAGTGCTTTTCAATTGAAGCATGGAATCAGGCTTTTGAGGAGAACGGACTTTCCGTTTCTGCCTGTGCTATGCGTGAATATGATACGGCAGAAACTTTACCGTGGGATACGGTGGACGTAGGGGTAACCAAACACTATTATATCCGTGAACTGGAGCGAGCCAAACAGGAGCAGACCACGCGGGATTGTCGACGGGGCTGCACCGGATGCGGTATGATGAATCTGTGCCGGAAGGAGGTTAAGGATCTATGAAATTGTTGATGCGCTTTTATAAAGGGCCTGAGGTCAGATTTATTTCCCATTTGGACATGCAGAGGCTCTTTCAGCGAGCGCTTCGGCGCGCAAAGCTTCCTGTGGAATATTCACAGGGATTTCATCCGCATATGCTGTTAAGTTTTGCCAGCGCCTTGCCGTTGGGAGTCTGCTCACGGGGAGAATACGCGGAAGTTCAGATGGAACAGCAGGTAGAACCAAACGAGGTAATGCGGCGGTTAAATCAGGTTCTTCTGCCGGGGGTAAGTATTTTGGCCTGCCGTATCATGGGAGAGAAAGAACCCAGCATAGGCGGAATTCTTGCGTTGGCGGAATATACTCTTTTGCCGGAAAAAGAGCAAGATATAGGACAAATTCTTACCGATTTTATGGCGCAGGAGGAACTGATCATTGAAAAAAAGACGAAAAAAGGCATGGCAAAGGTAAATATCAGACCGATGATCCACAACCTTTTATGGGAAAACGGTCAAATGAAAGCAACGCTTCGCTGCAGTAATTCTGAAAATCTGCGGGCAGATAAGCTTGCCCAACTTTTACAGGAGCAGACAGGCATTTGTATCGGGCAGATTTGGCGTGAAAAAATATGGATAACGGCAAATGAGCGTATGGAAGAGCCGTTGGAGATGGATGAATGAAGGAAATATTGATTAATTGCGGCGCGGTGCAGACCGGAGCTGTTATTTTGAACGGCGGCGAGCTGGAGGATGTTTTTGTTGAACATGACGGCAGCGGCGGCGTGGGAAATATTTATAAAGGTACGGTTGATAATGTAGTGCCGGGAATGCAGTCAGCGTTCATTGATATCGGCTTAGATAAAAACGCTTTTTTATTTGCCGGGGATATTTCCGCAGCGGAGGAGACGCGGGAGAAAAAGGCGGATATTCGCCGGCTTGTTTGCAAGGGACAGGATGTAATCGTGCAGGTTACGAAAGAGGCGCAGGGCGCCAAAGGCGCGCGGGTAACTACCGCGGTAACGATTCCCGGACGAAAACTGGTATTGATGCCGATGCTGGATTATATCGGTATTTCTAAAAAAATTGAAGATGAAGAGGAAAAAGCACGGTTAAACGGACTTGTTTCTTCTTTAAAAGGCTCGGATTACGGGTACATTGTGCGAACGGATGCGCAAGGTGCCGGAGAGGAAGAGCTGAAGAACGAAATGTCTTATTTGGAGCGCCAGTGGGAAGAAATCTGTAAAACGGCTAAAACAAAAAACGCACCGATACTGCTCTACCGTGAGGACAGCCTTTTGCTTACCATATTGCGTGATTATTGCGATAACACTGTGGATAGGATCGTTATCAATAATCAAGAGCTGTTTCAAGAGGCGGTGGAAACCGCGTCGGTCATGGCGCCGGCGCTGCGGGATAAAATTGTTTTTCGGCAGGGAAATCTTTTTGCGCAGGCCGGAATAGAAACAAAGCTGAAAAAGCTGCTACAGCGTAGGGTTTGGCTGGATAACGGAGCATATCTGATGATTGATTATACCGAGGCGCTTACCGTGATCGATGTGAATACCGGCAAATTTACAGGAGATTATGATCTGCAGAAGACCATTCTTCGCACCAATCTTCTCGCGGCCAAAGAAATTGCCCGCCAGCTGCGGCTTCGGGCGATCGGCGGTATTATTGTGATTGATTTTATTGATATGGAAAATGACGCGGACAGAGAGGCTGTTTTGAAAGCGTTGGAAGAGGCGTCCGCGGGTGATAAAATTAAAACGAATATTCTGGGATTCGCGCCGTTGGGCTTGGTAGAGGTTACCAGAAAAAAAACTCGTTTGAGCCTTGCGGATTCTATGCAGCATTTGTGTCCTTATTGTGAGGGGGACGGAAGAATTTTAAATGAAAAAACAATCGTTAACGGCTTATTGTTCGAGTTGGAACGCTGTGTGGAGAACCATGAAGTCAACTGCGCGGTTTTGCGGCTGAATCCGTATATCTCCGCTGTTCTCAAGCGGCAGAATGATGTTTTGCGTCAATATTTCCCCAATGTTTCTGTTTTTGTGCGGGAAGACGCGGGGATGCATATTGAGGATTATAATATAACACCGATCAGAAAAGGGGAAGAAATGGCCGATAGAGAAGGCCTTGTAAAAATACTATGAATACGGAAATCCTTACATTGAACGCTTTATCTTGCCAAAAAGCGGCTGAATTAATTCATAAAGGCGAGATTGTTGCTTTTCCTACCGAAACCGTATACGGACTGGGCGCGAACGCTTTAAATGAAACAGCCATCGGAAAAATTTATACGGCCAAAGGCCGTCCGTCAGATAATCCGCTGATTGTGCACGTGGCAAAAAAGGAACAGATAAAGCCGCTGACGGCGGAGATCCCGATAAGCGCAGAAAAATTGATGGAAGCTTTTATGCCGGGGCCTATTACGATTGTCATGAAAAAGAATCCCTGCATTCCGGATTGTGTAACCGCCGGAGGAGATACGGTGGGAATTCGTATCCCTCAGCATGAAGGCGCAAGAATGTTCTTAAGCGCCTGCGGGTGCCCCATTGCCGCACCCAGCGCTAATTCTTCCGGCAAACCGTCGCCGACACAGGCGGCGCACGTGCTTGAAGACCTTGAGGGAAAAATTCCCCTGATTCTTGACGGGGGCGCGTGCAGCGGCGGCGTGGAATCTACGGTAATATCAGTCTGCGGAAACAAACCGCTTTTGCTGCGGCCCGGACTTGTTTCCTATGAACAGCTTTGTCAAGTGCTGGGGGAGGTGGAGATTCATCCTTCTGTGTTAAAAGCCGGTGCAGTGGATCGGGCAGCCAGTCCGGGAATGAAGTATAAACATTATTCTCCTAAGGCGCGGGTAATTATTTTAAATACTTCCTGTACGTCTGCTTGCAAAATTTACGATACCGCTGTAAAAATGGGACGAAATCCGGCTCTTTTGTGGGAAAAAGAGGCAATTGACGCGATGGGTGATCGATCGGCCTTTGCTCTGCTTGAAAAGCAGGATAGTGCTTTAGCGGCAAAAAATTTATTTGCCCTTTTACGGAAAATGGACGAAAAAGGATATGATGTTATTTTTGTACAGACGGTAGATAAACGCGGCGCCGGTCTTTCGGTAATGAACCGATTGTTGAGGGCCTCGGCTTTTACCGTACTTACTGAAAATGAAATTCTGTCAGATGCTGTCGGTGCGTTGAAAAAGTGCTTTTCATAAAAATGGATTTAACGACATCCTGCTCCAGAATGCGAGAGAATTCCACCAATAAAACGGTATAAACGGTAAAATATGTAAAAATATGCCATACGGTTTCGATTTACTTCCCGCCTTCCTTTTGCTATGCTTTTTACGAGGTGATTATTTTGAGGGCGGGTATCGTTTCTATTAAAGTGCCGATTGGCAGCATTGATTTTAAACCCAGTAATGAAGATGTAACACAGCTGAAGCAGAGCATAGAAAAATACGGACTGCTGCAGCCGATTGGTATTACGCAAAAAGAAACGGGATATCATTTGGTTTTTGGCAGCCGACGGATTCAAGCGTGTCAGGAGTTGGGGCATAAGTATATTCACGCGGTCCTTTTAAGTATAAAGGAAGAGGAAAAGAATTGTGTGGCGGCCTGTGAAAATATTCATCGCCGTCCGGTAAATATCAGTACTCTTGCGGATGCGATGCTTACTATTTGTGACGGAAGCGCTGAGGAAGAGCTGTGCCTGAGCAGACAGCAGACGGAGAGAGTAAAGAATTTTCTTTTGCTTACGAAGGACGCTCAGGATAAAGCGCGGGAGATGGATCCCCGTTATATTGATCTTGCCGCGGGTGACAGCGGATATTTGCTGCGGCTGTATGAGCTTACCCGAGAGCTTCCGGATATGGCTAAAGAAAAAGTACGTCTCTCTGTTTTAAGTGATAAACGGATATTTATCAATGAAATTGAAAAGATTTTAAAACTGATGAGGCAAGGCGGATATCAAGAGCTGATTCAGGAGGATGAAGAACACATTATCATCACGAAAAAGGAAAAAACATTACCGGCGGAGGGAAAAGCTATTTGACGTGATTCGATTTTCCTTTGCTAAAGTTTTTCTTTTACGGAATAAGGAGGATCTGTTATGTCGGATACATCGATGCTTCATAGTGGAAAAATCTATGTTTGCAACAGTGAGGAATTGTTTCAGGAGCAGCAAAAGTATTTGGAAAAGCTGTATACCTTTAATACTTTGCCCCCCAATAAACAGAAAGAGCGTGAGGCATTGCTGAAAGAGATGTTTGCCGAAATCGGAGAAGGCTGCTATATTGAACCGCCTTTTCATGCCAATTGGGGAGGAAAGCATGTGCATTTCGGCAGCAATGTTTATGCAAATTTTAATTTGACTCTTGTTGACGATACCCATATTTACGTGGGGGATAATACGATGTTTGGCCCCAATGTTACCGTGGCGACAGCCGGACATCCCATACTGCCGGAAATGCGGAGAAAGCTGGCGCAATATAATTTCCCCGTGCGCATCGGATGTAATGTATGGATTGGCGCGGGAGCGGTTCTTTTGCCCGGTATTTGCGTGGGAGAAAACAGTGTGATCGGCGCGGGCAGTGTTGTGACGAAAGATATTCCCGCTAATGTGGTAGCGGTAGGAAATCCTTGCCGAGTTATGAGGCCGATTGATGAGCGAGACCGTCAGGTTTATTTTAAAGGAAGAAAGATAGAAGGAAACTGTCTGTTCTGATTTTGTTTTTATAAAAATTCTGCCTGCAGTCTGTACAATGTCCGCAGACAGAATTTTATTTTAGAAATAAGTAAAATTCAATAATATGCATAAATGTCCATTTTTTAATTTTATAGAATATCTGTTCTTGCAATGGCCAGACAGTAGATAGCTTCCGCGCCGGCTTTTTTTAATTGTGCTGCGCAGGCACGCAGCGTTTCTCCGGTGGTCACAATATCATCAATCAGAAGGACCGTTTGATTCTTCAATGTTCCGTTGGCGGCGTATAGGCCTTTGATGTTTTTGCGGCGCTCCTCTTTATTCAAAAGCGCCATTTGCTTTTCGCCTTCATGTTTATATAAAATCGAGGTATTTACGGGAATATTGTACTGTATCGAAAGTTCGCGGGCAAGAAGTTCCGCTTGATTATAACCGCGTTGGCGATAGCGTTTTTTTGAAAGGGGAACAGGAATCAGAAGGGTGCATTTTTCCCAGATCTCTTTGGGTACCGCTTCGGCGCATAAAGCGGCAAAAAGATGCTTTAAATAGCGTTTGTTTCTGAATTTGAATTCATGAATCAGCTTCCTTCCCAGGTTTTCAAAAAGAAAAGCACAGTATAGGCAAATATAATCCGGCTTCTTTTCTAAACAAGATTTACACAAACCGGCGGTGTTAATTTTGTCTAAACAGATTTCACAGCGACTGCCTTCCGGCTTAGTCAAGGAACGAAAACAATTTTCACATAGACCGTATTGATAAACTTTTTCACTTTTGCAGCCATTACAGCATGTGTCCCAAGGGAAAAACAATTTTTCGATAATATTTATAAAAGAATTCATGAATTTGTAACCCTTTTTTTTTAAAAATGATTGAATTTAATTGCATTATATCATATAATGTACGTTATGAGAACAAAAAGGGGTTCAATCGCATGAACTTTTTTACCAAGCTGATTCATAAAGTTATTTACGGTAATGACTATGAACTGATATATCATCCCAACAGAAAAACACAGGATCGGCTGTCTTTGGAAGCCGTAGCCGGCGCCGCCGGTCTTGCGCTTGTACAGGGAACCTTTCAAACAAGTTTTTTACTGAAAATGGGCGCGGATATCGATCAGACATCCTTGCTTTCTTCTTTGGTATTAGTTGCGTCGTTAGCATGTATTTTCGGCGGCGTTGTTTTTGACCGGCGGAAAAAACGCAAAGGTATTATTATTGCCATGCTGCTTCTCGCTCGGCTGATGCTTTCTTCTGTGGTGTTTATTCCCACGCTGATTGGCGCGCAGGTGGGAAATCAATTTTGTATCTGGCTGATGATCGCCCTGATTCTTCTTGCTACCGTTATTACCAATATTGCCGATATCGGCTATAACAGCTTGCTTGCCGCGGTGATTCCTCAGAATGTGCGCGGACGTGTGATGGCGGTGCGCTCCACTATTAACGGTATTTTTGTTCCCATTGTACCCATTGTAGGCGCGTATTATTTGGACAGCATGAAAGAATCCGTGCCTGCGTTTATGGTGCTTTCTTCTATTTGCGCGGTACTGGTTACCGTTGAAGCGTTGCTGCTGGCGTCTATTCATGAACCGGAATATCCGATTGCGCCTCGAAAGAAGAGATCACCGAAGGAAATCTTTTGTTTAATCAAATCACAGCCGGGATTTTTGGGATTTTTACTGAACAATTTTATTTTTTATACGTTTCTGTATATCTGCGGAACTTTTACGGTTACTTATCTAAAAAGCAGTGATTATATTGGGGCGTCGACTTTGATTATTGAAACGGCCGGACTGATGATGAAGATTTGCATGCTTTTGATGTATCGTTGGTGGGGCAGATTCTGTGATAGAATCGGTTCGGGCAGAGTCTATTTTATTACCCAGGTATTATTCGGATTGGAAATGCTGTGCTGGTTTCTTCTTCCGCCCCAGTGGCTTCCGGCGGCCATCTTTATTCCGTATCTTTTTCAGTCTGCTTCTAATTCCAGCAGCGCGATTGCCTTATTTACCAGAAAGTTTGAATTTTGTCCTCAGGAAAATCAAGGCCTGTTTTTGGGAATATACGGCGCGGTAACCGCGTTTTCATATCTCATTGGTCCGGCGGTGGGGCGTTGGCTTCTTCATTTGTTTGAGCAAACTATGTCGGCGGAGATGCTGGCCGATTTTTGGCAGATTCGAATGATTTATCTGATTGCCGCGGCTTTGATTTTTTTACAGAAGGCAGTAGAACTGATTATCAAAAAGAAGTTTGAGGTGTAAGTATTTTGAAATTGATTCTTGCAACAAATAATGCGCATAAAGTGCGTGAAATCAAAGAGATTCTTCAGCCGTATTTTACGGAAATCATCACTTTACAGGAGGCCGGAATTCAGCATGAAACGGTAGAAGACGGCATGACTTTTGAGGAAAATGCCTTGAAAAAAGCACGAGAGATAGCTGAAATTTCGGGGTTGCCGGCACTTGCTGATGACAGCGGCCTTTGCGTAGAGGCTTTGGATGGTGCTCCCGGTGTATATTCTGCCCGATATGCGGCGGAAAATGATCAAAATGCTTCTGATGCGGAAAATCGCCGATTATTGCTGAAAAATATGGAGGGAATTACAAACCGGCGCGCGTATTTTGTCTGCGCGGCTGTTATCTGCTGGCCGGATGGAAAAAATATTTCCGCAGAGGGACGATTTTACGGCGAAGTGGCTTATGAGGAAAAGGGAGAAAACGGATTTGGCTATGATTCCATCTTTTATGTTCCCCAATACGGCTGTACCAGCGCTCAGATGAGCAGGGAACAGAAAAACAGCTTGAGTCATCGGGGAATAGCCTTTCGAGAATTGGCGGACAAGCTATGAGAATTTATATCGTAAGCGATACACATCATTCTCTTTTAGCAAATCGGTTATTCGTTCTTTTCAACAACGCGGATATGGTGATTCATTTAGGGGATGGCAGAAGGGACGCGGAGGATTTAGCAGCCGTGCTTTCCGTTCCGGTAATATCCGTGCGCGGCAATTGTGATTATGATGGAAAAAATACGGAGATTGTTACAGCAGCAGATCATATCATTATGTGCACGCACGGACATTTGTATGGCGTGGGGCATACTCTTTCACAACTTGCACACGCGGCGGAGGAAGCAGGGTCGGATATTGTCCTTTATGGACATACGCATATTCCCGATATCTCTTATCAAGGAGGACGCTGGTTTATTAATCCCGGTTCTCCCGTAAGACCGCGGGGAGGAAAGCAGGGAACTTTTTGTATTTTGACCTTAGAAAAGGAAAGGGTATATCCCGAACTTATTGCTTATAAAGGAGAGAGTTAATATGGAAAAATTCAGGCTTGCCAATGCGTTAGGGGACCATATGGTGCTGCAGCGGGATGTTCCGGTGCATCTTTGGGGCAAGGGAAGCGAAGAAGGCACCGTTGTATATGCGGTTATCGGGCCATATGAGGCATGGGGTATGGTGGATCAGGCCTTGGAATGGGAATTATATCTTCCGCCTATGCCGGCGAATACTGTGCCGCAGACGCTTCAGCTTTCTGATGGAACCGAAAAAATTACGGTGAAGGATGTTTTGATCGGCGATGTTTGGATCATTAACGGTCAGAGTAACGCTGAGCAAACGGTGCAGTCGGCAAATATCAACGGTAAGGGCCTTTATGATAAGGAGATGGAGGATATTTTTGCAAAAGATAATATCCGTGTAATCAAGCAGCAGCGTTGTCATGCAACCGATCATCCTGAAAGCATGCTTACACCGCAGTTTGATCTTCCCGAGCCGCAGAAGAGTTCCTGGAGGGCGGCAAAGAGTCGGGAAGATATTTTGGATATGTCGGCAATGGGATTTTTCTTTGCCAAAAAGCTTTCACGCACGCTGCAGGGGAGTGTTCCTTTAGGAATTGTTTCGGCGGCCTCCGGCGGATCCCCCATGATGGAATTGATTATGCCTGAATTGGTGGCTCCGATGGGGTATACCACCCCGGAAAAGGAAAATATTCCGCTGGCGGGTATTTATAACGCGCTGATGGCGCCGTTGCAGAGAATGACCATTAAGGGAATGCTCTTTTATCAGGGAGAAAGCGAACAATGGAGATATAAAGCATATCCGTATCAGTTAAAGTGGTATGTTGAAGAACTGCGCCGCAGGTTTCATTGTGATTTTCCGTTTTATTATGTGCAGATATCTTCTCATTGCGGTCCGGGCATTGAGCAGTGGAAAATGATTGAAGAAGTACGGTATGCTCAATATAAAATGCTGGATTTGCTGGAAAACTGCCATATGATCGTTTCCATGGATGTGGGGGGCAGAGAAGAAAATGCCGATTGGGCGCATCCGCCGTATAAAAAGCCTGTAGGCGAGCGTGCGGCTTTATGTGTATTGGCTAATGAATATGGAATCGGCGATATCGAATATGCGGCGAGTCCTGTGCCGTGCTGCTGGCGCTTTGAGGAGGATACGGTAACGGTGCATTTTGATTATGTAGGAGATGGGTTGACTCTGTTGGCGGGGGAAAAGCTTACGGGCTTTGAGGCCGCCGGTGCAGACGGAAAATATAAAAAGGTGCGCGGCAGAATTCTCAATGAGGATACCGTTGTCTTTCGGGGGGTAAAGGATCCTGTTACGCTGCGGTATGCGTATATGCATGTTGCCGATCCCGAGCATGCCAATTTAGGTTCTTCTACAGGAATGCCGTGCGTTGCTTTTGAGATATTTAAGGAGGCGGATGGACTGCTGCACTGAAGCGTCAAAGATTCACCGGAAATGACGCGACAGAATTTAATAATTAAAATAGAAATGGAGAGAAAGAAATGAAAACATCATATTCAGAGATCACACCGTATATCAGAGCGTTAGCGGAGATATCCAATCAAAACAATCATATTCAGCCTCAAATGTATACAGAGCATAATGTAAACAGAGGCTTGCGTGATATGAATGGGAACGGAGTTGTTACCGGGCTGACGGAAATTTCCTATATAAAGGCCAAGGAAAAGCTGGCTGACGGCACAACCGTGCCATGCAGCGGACAGCTGTATTATCGGGGTATTAATATCCGGGATATCGTAAATGGGTTCATGAAGGATAACCGCTATGGCTTTGAGGAAACGGCATACCTGCTGCTTTTTTCGGAACTGCCCACGAAAGAGGAACTTTCGCGTTTTACCCAGGAGCTTTCCGAATATCGCAGTTTGCCCACTTCTTTTGTGCGGGATATGATTTTAAAGGCTCCCGGCCGGGATATGATGAACGTTCTTTCACGCAGTGTACTGGCACTTTATGCTTATGACGAAAATCCGGATGATATTTCCGTAGCGAATGTATTGCGGCAAAGTCTTCAGCTGATTGCTATGTTTCCGCTGCTGGCAGTGTACGGATATCAGTCCTTTCAGCATTATCATCAGGGCAAAAGTTTGTTTATTCATTTGCCGGAGACCAATCTTTCTACGGCGGAAAATCTTTTGCACATCTTAAGGGAAAACGGAGAATATACGCATTTGGAGGCCAGTATTCTCGATTTGGCGCTTGTTTTGCATGCTGAGCATGGCGGCGGAAATAATTCGACTTTTACCACACACGTGGTAACATCCTCAGGAACCGATACTTACTCTTCTGTTGCCGCTGCGCTCGGTTCGTTAAAGGGCCCGCGTCATGGCGGTGCCAATATTAAAGTGGTACGGATGTTTGAGGATATGCAGAAATCTATCAATACCGAAAACAAGAACGAGATTCAAGATTACCTTATCAGACTTTTGGATAAGCAGGCCTTTGATAAAGCAGGTTTAATTTACGGTATGGGGCATGCTGTATATTCTAAATCAGATCCCAGAGCGGATATTCTGATGAACTGCGCGAGATCATTGGCAGAGGAAAAGGGTTATGAAAAGGAATATACGTTATATGAAACTGTAGCAAAAATGGCGCCAGAAATTATTGCGGATCGGCGAAAGATGTATAAAGGGGTCAGTGCCAATGTCGATTTTTATTCGGGACTGATTTATAAAATGCTGGAACTGCCGTGCGAACTGTTTACACCGATCTTTGCGGTTTCCCGTATTGCGGGCTGGAGTGCGCATCGAATTGAGGAGATACAGAATTCAGGTAAGATTATTCGTCCTACTTATATTAATGTAAAGCCGGTACGGGAATATATTTCCCTGTGTGAGCGCGGATAAAAAACATATTTAAAAGATAAAAATTCTCCGTTTGTTTGCCTGGTTCAAGCAACGGAGAATTTCTTATTTTAAAGATTCTTTTTGTGGATTTCTAAAAAAATATAGTTTTCAGGAAGGAAAGCAA
Source organism: uncultured Selenomonadales bacterium (assembly GCA_905200615.1). GTDB lineage: Bacteria > Bacillota > Clostridia > Christensenellales > QALW01 > UMGS1322. Next base: position 15,977 of record CAJKLB010000018.1, read on the forward strand.
TAGTCCGCCGTAAAAATCGGCATAGCTTTGTTCAAAATATTTTTTTCAAAAATCTTAACGTTTTTCGGACGCGCTAATGACTCCGTACGTATTAAAATCGCTTGTCCTTTTATCTTCTTATTTGTTTCCCCTTGCGGTTTTCGAGGGAAAAACGGAGAAACCGCCATAAAATTCAATTTTAAGGTTATCAAAAAATTGATGGGTTTGAGAAAAATTTTAGCCCTAAAAATAATTATGGATCGCTAAAGCATAAAGATTACGTTTTTATTTGTTTTTTTAATTGCGCGATCAAGTCTTCAAACTGATCCAGTCCGGAAAGGCTGTTGATCTGCTCGCGGATCAACGCGGCATTATGCCATCCGCGGGTATACCAAGAAAGATGTTTGCGCATTTGAAGCATGGCGGTATGTTCTCCGCGCAGTAGGGAAAGGCGAGTTCCATGTTCAAGGGCGACATCCAGTTTTTGTGAATCGGTAATGGTAAAGCTTTTTCCCTCTCTGTACGCTTGTATCTGCGCGAAAATCCATGGCGCTCCCTGACTGGCGCGTCCGATCATTACCGCGTCGCAGCCGGTATAGGCCAGCATAGCTTCGGCGGAAGGTCCGTCGCAGATATCGCCGTTGCCGATTACGGGAATGGAAACGCTTTGTTTCACTTGCCGGATAATTTCTAAATCAGCTTTTCCACGGTAGGCCTGCTCCGCGGTACGGCCGTGTACGGTAATAGCGGCGGCTCCTGCTTCTTGCGCGGCAACAGCAAATTCCACGGCATTCTTTTCCTGCCAGCCGGCACGAATCTTTACTGTGACGGGCTTTTGGGCAGCATGCGCGCAGGCGGAAATAATTTCTTTTGCCAAAGGAATATCTTTCATTAGCGCGCTGCCCTCTCCGTTAGCGGTAATCTTTTTTGCGGGGCAGCCCATGTTGATATCGATAAGAGCGAACGGCTCAAAGAAAGGAGAGGATAGTTGCGCGGCCATGAGTTCGGGAGAAGAACCGAAAATCTGCGCCCCTTCGTTTCCGGCTTGGGCAGGCACCAGAAGAATACGCGTATTTTCACTGTTATAGTACAGGCCTTTGGCACTGACCATTTCGGTAAAAGTGAGTCCTGCGCCGAACCGCGTGCAAAGCTCGCGAAAAATACTGTCGGTTACACCGGCCATGGGCGCTAAGATTAATTTGTTTTCAGGAATTATTTTCATAGCGGATACATTTGCGGATGCATTTGTTTGAATACGGCATAATACTGAAAACCGCAGTTTACGGCCGCATCACGCAGCTCTTGGAGATGTGTGCCTACTTGTTCCGGTGCTTGCGCGCCTGAGCCTAACGTTATGAGTTCACCGCCAAGTTCCCGGTAACGCTTTAGGACCGAGAGGGACGGCATCAGCGTTTTGGCGCCCCAGGTTAATTCTAAGCCTTTTCCCATAAAAACAGCGCGCATCAGAATATTATCAAGAATATCAGGAAATTCGCGCCATTCAAGGGAAGGGGAAGGGTAGTAAGCATATTTACTTACATAGGTTATATGACCTAAAACCGAGTATTCAAAAGCGGCATCCAGAGAATCAAACACGCATTCAAGATAGTTGCTGTAGGCTTCAGAGCGGCTTTGATGCGTATAATATTCCATCGCGCGCAGAGATTTTCCGTTTACACTGTGAACGGAATTAATAACATAATCCGGCGAAAGTCCCGCGGTGAGCATGGCCATGCTTGCGTGTGTTTCCTGAGAAAATTCAATTTCAAGCCCGGTTAAAAGCTGGATATCGGCATATGCTTTTGCTGAATTCACCGGCTTTTTGAAAAGCGGCTGTTCTGATAGAGAAAAGGGGTGAATCAAGCAGCACCCGGCCAGACCCTGTTGTTTTGCCTGAGCACAGTATTCCTGCGTGTTTTCTGTATCCCGGGGGATGTTTATATGACAATCAAACAACATTTTCATTTTACCGGCATCCAATCCCATGTTTCACAAGCTTCCTGCCAAATAGCGTCGTCAAGCGGATGGGAGGAAGCGTTTTTTACTTTGGCCAGGTTGAATACAAAACGAGCAAAGCTGATAATGTACATTTTTCCTTCGCTCATTTCACGAAACGCAATTTTACCCCAGATGTTGGTATCCCACAGATTGCGGTCCATATATTCCTGTTTGATTTTTTTGCCGTCGTAATACACGTGATTCAACTCAAAGGAAAATTGTCCTGCCGATAGGTTCAGCAGCGCATAGTCCGCGCGAAAAGCTTCTCCTTTCTGGCTTAAGCCTACAGAACCGGGATTCATCACTAATTTTTCGCCGTTTAAATAGGAAAACTGATAGTGATTATGTCCGCAGAGAAGAATCGGCTCCTCGATGGCGTTCATACATTCCTGCAGACGTTGTGTATTGTTATGATACAAAAGTTCGCGAATGGAAAAAGGCGAACCGTGAACCATCCTGGCGGAAAGCGTGTCCGCTTTTACCGTTTGCTGCTGCGGCAGAGACGCAAGCAATTCTTTTTGCCGGGGCGTCATAAATTTCAGCGATTCCCGCATAAATTGCCATTGTTTGGCAGTTTGTGTTTCGGAAAAACCGGTAAAATGACGGCAGGCAAGCTCTTCACGGTTTCCCTGAATCATTACGGGATTCAGCTCAGCAAGAATGTCCAGTACTTTATCAGGACAAGGACCGTCGCCGATGTTATCACCAAGCACCAGCACTTTATCATAGCGCCGGGAACTTGCATGATCCAGTACAGCTTTCAGTGCAATATTGTTGCCATGAATGTCAGAAAGTACAAGAAATTTCACAGGATTACTCCTCAATAGAACCAAAATTGGAAAAGGGAAATAAAATACAGCGTGCTTTTCCTATCACAAGATCTTCAGCAATGGGGCCGATAAAGCTTTTTCGGCTGTCGGTAGAATTGTTTCGATTATCGCCCATAACAAATACATATCCCGCCGGAACGAGCACTTCTTCCATATCATTTCGTGGCGCTTCTTTTATATAAGGCTCTTCCAGAGGCACATTGTTTACATATACAATGCCGTTTTGTATTTTTACGGTTTCGCCGCCTAAGGCAATAACGCGTTTTACATAATAATTGGGATAATTTTCATTATCGAATTTGCATACAATTACGTCACCGTGTTCAATTTCATGAAAATAATAGCTATAGCGTGTAACCAGAATTTTTTCATTATTCTGCAGGGTAGGTTCCATACTGGGACCGTCTACCGTAGCCAGTACAAAGACAAAACTTCGCAGCAAAAAAGCCAATATCAGCGCTACGATTATGGTGATACCGAAACTTATGATATTTCGTTTCATCCTTTCTTTTTTGGGATTCCTGTCTGTAGGCAAGGACAGACGATGGCGAATATGCTCTCCCTTCTTGCCTTTATAGAGATAGGGCGTTTCAAAGGAAGGAAGAACACTTTTGTTTTTTATTTCGCGGAACTCCACTAATTGATTGGTAATATTGTTATCTTCAGAAGAGAATGAATCCGTGTGCGCCGGGGATTCTGTTTTTTGCTCTTCCTGCGCGTTTTTTTCATCGTAAGCGATATCAAATTGCGGAATATAATAATCGGTTTCCGTTTCCTCTTTCTCTTTTTGAGCAGAAAGAACAGTGCCGGAGGTTATTTCCGTTGCTGTATTTTCTGCTTCCGTGCTTTGCTCTTCGGGTTCCTCAACTGCTGGGGTGGGGGTTGGTTCAGGTGTTAATTTTTCAACTTCTTCTTCAGCTGCGTAATCGACGGATTCCTCTGTGTCCTGTGAAAAAAGAGTACCGGAAATTTCTTGATCAAAAATAGAAAACTGACCGGTTACATTTCCTTGGACTTCGTTTACGGCCTGATCTTCTGCTTGTCCGTCTGATGTGTTCTTTTCTGTGTTCATGATATCGTTTGATAAATCTGTTTGTTTAGTCATGGTTATTGCCTTCCGCTTTTACAATATTTTTCGTGCGCTTTTTACATTCCTCTCGGTCAAGCATAATGATTCTGCCGCAAGTATTGCATTTTAATTTGATATCTGCCCCCGTACGAACGCATTGCCAGCTGTTACCGCCGCAGGGATGCTTCTTTCGGGTAATTACTGTATCGCCGAGTTCAATTTGGAACATAGGATCACCGCTTTATATTGATTTATATTGATATTACACATTATAGCAAAAAAACCGCTTTTTTTCAAATGGAAATTATAAGCGCGTAAGCTCTGTAACGGCGCAGGCAAACATTTTGGCGCTTAACAGCAGATTCTCAATATCTGCTGCTTCATTTGCCTGATGGGCTTGATCCGGTTCTTGCGGAAATTGAATACCGAAAGCCACGGCTTTTCCCGGCAGCGCGCGCGCATAGGTTCCTCCTCCGATGGCAAGCGGAGCGTCGTCTTTTTTGGTATATTGCTTATATACCTTCATCAGGGTTTGTACCAAAGGCGCGCTTTCCTCTACATGGTGCGGCGCCTGAGCATGCTCTATCTCACAATCCCATTGAGAGGGGATTGCTTTTTGCAGCGCCGCGGAAATATCTTCTAACTGATACGAGACAGGATAACGAATATCCAAAACAACCCGGCAGGAATCATCCCGCATATCATCAAAAAGGTCATTTTTTCCGATATAGCACATGCCCAGGTTTACTGTCAATGCACCGGAAGCTTCATCCGAAAGTATTAAATTTACACCGCTTCCGTCACTTTTATCCACAAAAAGCGAGAGCATATCTTGTATAAATTTTTCTTGACTGCCTCCTAAATGCAGCGCTTCAAGGAAGCGGAATAATGAAAACAGCGCGTTTTTGCCTTTCTCGGGCGTAGAGCCGTGCGCACTGACGCCGGTAGCTTCAATGGTAAGCATATTTCCTTTGGCGGAAAAGCTGATTCCGGCGGAGTGAACGTCATATTCCGTTAAAATGGGATAAAGGCGGTCAATATTCCCGATTACTGTGGCGCAAGCATGATCCGGAACCATATTCGGCCGCAGTCCGCTTTTGATATATAACTGGTAATTGCCCTCAGAAAGGCTTGTCGTCATTGTAAACTGCGCAATTCCTTTTTCGGTAATAATGACCGGAAATTCTGCATCCGGTGTAAAAGCCATATCAGGAATTTCATCGATCTTGGTATAATGTTCCATACAGCCCCATCCGCTTTCCTCATCACAGCCAAAAATCAACCTTACCCGGCAGGGTACCTTTTCAAGAGCCTCCTGTACCGCGGCTACGGCATAGATGGCGGCAACGGCAGGGCCTTTATCATCTACTGCGCCGCGGCCGATTATTTGACCTTCTGAAAAAACAGCTTCAAACGGATTACTGTTCCAGCCTTCCCCGGCGGGCACTACATCTAAATGGCACAGAATACCGATCAACTTGCTTCCGCTGCCGATTTCAGCCCAGCCACAGTAATTGTCTAAATTTTTTGTTTTCATTCCCAATTTACTGCATATTTCCAGCGTCTTTTCCAGTACCTGAGCACAGGCCTCGCCGAAAGGCATTCCTTCTTTGGGGGCGCTTTTTACTGAAGGAATGGCGATCAGCTGCTGCAGTGCGGTTAATATTTCTTTTTGGTTTTGCAAAATGAAAGCATCCGTTATACTTGAAGACAAAAGACTGCCGCGCATGGTATCATCCAATGCCGCACAGTACTGCTTTTCCCCGCAGCATATGGTATACGGGGTATATCCGCGGGGGAGCAGACAGATACCATGACGCCCCGGAGCAATAGAGGTAATGGCGTCTTTTTTTATTTTTACGGTCTTTACCGTTCTTTTGCCGATGATTTGATCAATGGTAAGCCAGTTTCCTTTTAACGTATAAACATAGCAGGACTGGCTGGGCTTAAAAAGGAAGTAACCAATCAATAAAAATAAAAGAAGCGCAGCAAAGGAAGCACCCGATGATCCCAGAAAACGGTCCGCGTAGGCAAGAAGAATGCAAAGTGCCACAAGCATCAACAATATTGCCAGAATCAGCAAAATTGTTTTGGCGGCAGAAGGCTTTTTAGGCTCGCATTTTTGAATATACATGGGGGGACCTCCTATTCTTTTCCGATAAAAATATTTTAAGAATCCAGCGCGGATAAATACAGCCTGAGCGCCTCGGTGTGATCCGCACCGGCAAGCAGAATACCGTATACTTCACTTTGCGCCGAGAATAGTGTCGCGTCATATTCGGTGACGGCAAGATGACGGAAGGGGAAAGCATATACGGTATCGTTCATGCTGCATTTTTCCTTATATTCTTCAGGAATTTCCAGCGAAAGAGGCGCAATGATATTCATTTGATACACAGTTTCAAGCATTGTTTCGGGGACAATGATCATTTCGGCATTTCGGCTTAAGGCTAAATAAGTAAGGTAATCTACCATGGTATAGTTTTCAACTGTTTTTATATAATCTTGGGCAGAAGCCGAATCCAGCGAGGAGATTCCTACGTGTTTTACGTTGGTAACCGAAGAAATGTTTTTGCGAAGCTGGCTTTCATTGCCCATGGAAATCGTGACATCCACAAGAATAATTTCAATACCATTCTTTGCCGATTGCAGCTGGGAAATAATATTTGAAAGATTGGTGGTCAGCAGGCAAATGATAATGTAAAGAGTTATCAGAATACCAATACAATGAGAAAGCGCGTATTTTATATGGTTCATTGGCCGCAACCTCCAAAAAGCCGTTCGATTACCTGGCGTGCAAGAGCTTCGTGACTGGTTCCCTTATACAGCACGGCAATTACTCGCGGTGGAATTTCCTCATTTTCTGTCTCATAGGAGGAGGTATCGGCGGAAGAGAAAGATAGCAGCTCATTTTGATCTGCCTGGGAAGAGTTCAAGCGATACAGACCTTCCGCGGTAAGACCGGTGATATCAATTCCGTAGATGTTCCCGTCTGTTCCGCGCAGAGCGCGGTCACCGTATCCGCAGGGCTCTAGGGGAAGAAGAAAATCGTTTTTCAGCATGGTATCATAAAAAGCGGTGTTATTTAAAAGAAGAATATCACCTTGTTTATTGCCAAGACGCGTTATAATTTGCTGCCAGCCGTTTTCGGTAGTAATGGTAATCGTTTCGTTTCCGGTTTGGTGTGTAAAATATACTGAGACCTCGAACCCCGGCATTTCGGGGAATAAGGCTTGCAGATTTTTTGCCCATATTTCGCCGCTTGAACCGGAGATATTGGTTTGATACGCCAAGAAAATGATTCGATCGCGGTTGGTTATAAAGTAATTTTCACGCATAGAAAAAATTACAAAAGTAAGCGCGCAAACCAAAAGAATGGCGAGAATCCAAACAGGAAGCTTTTTTATAAGCAGACGTCTCATTTTATCATTTCCCAAAAATAAGATATTCAGTACCAAAGTACTGAATATCATTATACTATATTATTGTTTTGATGTATAGAAAATTTTTTATTCTTCACTGTTTTCCGCTTGACTGATTTCACTGCCGAACGCTTCGGTTTGCTCCTGCAGCGCGAAAGAATCCGCTTTACCTAAAAGATTGTCGATTTTATAATACCGTTTTGTTGCGTCTTCAATGTTGGCGCTGGCGTCGTCCAGACGGCGCTTTGTTTTTTCCAGCAGATCTGCAAATTTTCCGAAATTACTTTTAATTTTGGTGAGCAGAACGGTAATTTCACTGGTGCGCTTTTGAATGGCAAGCGTTTTAAAGCCTAACTGAAGACTGTTCAAAAAGGCACCCAGAGTAGTGGGACCGGCAACGGTAACGCGATATTCTCGCTGCAGCTGTTCGCAAAGTCCGCTTCTTCGTGCAACTTCGGCATAGAGTCCTTCAATGGGAAGATACATAATTGCAAAATCCGTTGTATACGGCGGGGCAATATATTTATCTCGGATCGTGCGGGCACAGGTTTTTATGGATAGATCCATTTGCTTGGAAGCGTTTTCCGCGGCGGCGGCATCTCCTTTTTCCGAAGCGTCGCACAGGCGGATATATTGTTCAATGGGAAATTTACAGTCAATAGGCAGATAGACGATATTGTTATTTTCATTGTTGGGCAGACAAATACAAAATTCTACGATATTGTTTGAGCGCGGAACCGGCTTTACATTCTTTTTGTATTGCTCAGGGGTAAGTAGTTGATCCAGCAGGTTTTCTAAGGATACTTCACCCCAAGTACCGCGGACTTTTACATTGGTAAGCGCGCTTTTTAAGTCACCTACGCTGGAGGCGAGCGTTTGCATTTCGCCCAGCCCTTTGTATACATTCTCCAGCTGCTTGCTTACGGAGGAAAAACTTTCGGAAAGCCGTTTTTCTAAAGTAGAGTTGAGTTTTTCATCTACGGTCTGACGCATTTTTTCCAATTTTTCGGCATTATCTTTTTGCAGAGAAGTGAGATTGTTTTCCATGGTTTGGCGCATATCGTTCAGCTGGCGTCGGTTGTTCTCACTCATATCCCGAAAAGCCTGGGAAAAACTTTCCATTTGGTTTTGCAGCACTGTAGTCAGACGAGAGGTTCCGTCGTTCACTGTGGAAATATGATTGGTAAGAGTAGTGCTCAGTTCTTGGCGCAGATCACTGTTTTGCCGAAGGAGAAAGGATTTCAACTCCTCATTTTCTTTCTTCAATGCCTGCTTTAATTCTTCATTTTTTGCATTTTGGGCTGAAATGCGGCGCAGCGCCGCCGCCTGTAATAGAATAGCGATAATTCCCAAAATAAAGATAGATAAAAGTATGATGTAGTCCATAAAATCCTTTCTGTGTTATTTATTGCTGCTGGATCAGCGCGCGGTACTGGCTCATATTCAGTTCATAATAAATTCCTTTTTTCTGCATCAGTTCTTCATGAGTACCACGCTCTGCAATTCCTTTATTGCAGATACACATAATTTGATCGGCTCGTTTGATGGTGGAAAGTCTATGGGCAATTACAAAACTGGTGCGGCCGTCTAACAGTTGGGCAAGAGCACGCTGAATAAGCAGTTCGGTTTGTGTATCGATACTGCTGGTTGCTTCGTCAAGAATCAGGATCTTCGGATCGGCCAGTACGGCGCGGGCAAAAGAAAGCAGTTGGCGTTCTCCGGTGGAGAGACCGGCTCCGCGTTCCTGTACTTTGGTATGATAGGATTCAGGTAATCTCTCGATAAATTCCGACGCGTAAACTTTTCTGGCCGCGGCAATACATTCTTCGTCGGTAGCGTCCGGGCGGCCGTAACGGATATTGTCCATAATCGTTCCGGTAAACACGAAAGAATCCTGCATCATAACACCAACTTGTGTTCGCAGAGAACGAAGTGTTACTTTACGCACATCGTGACCGTCAATTTCCACACTGCCGCCGGTTACATCATAGAAGCGGGAGAGTAGATTGACTACCGTCGTTTTTCCGGCGCCGGTAGGTCCTACAAAGGCAATCATTTGTCCCGGTTCTACAGTAAAGGAGACATTTTCCAAAATATTTACTTTGCCGTCATAAGAAAAATCAACGTTTTTATATTCTACGCGTCCGCTGATATCCGGCAGTTCATAGGCGTCTTTTGCATCCTCAATTTCCGGTTTTGTATCGATGGTTTCAAAAATACGTTCGATATTGCTGGTGGCTTCGCAAAATTGGTTGAAAATGGTGGTAAACGAGGAGATCGGCTGCCAGAATCTTGTCATATATGTAGTGAAAGCCGTCAGCGCTCCCAGCGTCATTTCACCGGCGGCAATGAATTTTATGGCTACAAAATAGACTAAAATAGTACCGATGGTTGAAAGGATATCTACTACCGGGCCGAGTGTTGTGCTGGAGAGATGCTGGCGAATGAACTGATAATTGACATCATCATCCAGACGAATCATTTCTTTGTGGTTCATTTCTTCGCGGTTAAAAGCCTGCGTTACGTAGGTGCCCATAATATTTTCATGAATATAGGCGGTTCGGTTACTTGCTTTTGCCCGCACGCGGCGCGCCCATTTGGCTATGATCCGGCGTAAAAATACAATAAACAGCGTAAGCGGAATAATCACGGCAAAACTTAAGAGCGTAAGCCGGATATTCATACTGATTAGAATAATCAGGATACAAATTAAAGTAAAAACATCTACAATCAGCTGTATAATCTGGCTGGAAAGCAGGTTTGCAAGAGAGTCTACATAGCTGGTGATACGTACCATAATTTTGCCGGCGGGACGATCGTCAAAATATTTAAAAGAAAGCGTCTGCACATGATTGAAAATTTCCTGGCGAATATCATATATCGTATTGTGTCCCAGCTTGGTAATCAGAATTACGCGTTTGGCCGAAAGAAAAACATCAACAAACAGAATAAAAGATACAATACCGATTACCGCGAGCATTGCTTTAATGTTATTGGCATAGGCGCCGTTGATGGAGAGCACATCGTCAATGATCCATTGTGTCATCCGGGGCCATATCAGCGTAACCAGCACGTTAATAATTAAAAGAATCAGTCCGCTGAAAAATAATTTTTTGTAGGGAATCATGTAGCGGAAAAGGCGTTTCAGAAGTCCCGCGTTTAATCTGACAATTTCTTCTTCATCGTCCAAATATCTGTTGCGTGCCATAAATGAACACCTCCCTCACATTGATTCAAGAACAGTGCTGTACTGTTCTTTATAGATTTCATAATATTGGCCGCGTAATGCCAGTAATTCTTCGTGTGTGCCGCGTTCTACGATGCGTCCTTTATTCATGATAATAATTTCATCGCAATCTTTTACCGAGGAAATCCTGTGGGCAATAATAATATGAGTTTGGTTATTTCCGCGTTGATGCAGTGCATGGTAGAGCTCTTGCTCTGTTTCCATATCCAGTGCGCTGGTAGCGTCATCAAAAATCAGTACCGGTGCATTGAACAAAAGAGCTCTGGCAATGGAAATTCGCTGCTTTTGCCCGCCGGAAAGGCCCATACCGCGTTCACCTACAATGGTATCGTAGCCGTCGGGCGTTTCTAAAATAAAGTCATGAGCCTGAGCAATCTTGGCGCAAGCGCATATTTCTTCATACGTGGCATTGGGGCGGCCGAAAGCAATATTCTTTGCAATGGTGTCGGAAAACAGAAACACATCCTGCAGCACAGGGGAAAAACAAGCACGCAGACTGGTCAGTTCAATATCTTTTACATTAATTCCGTTAACGGTAACGGCACCTTCGGTAACATCAAAAAAACGGGTCATTAAACTGGTGATCATCGTTTTTCCGCTGCCGGTAGTACCCATAATTCCTAATTTCTTTCCTTGAGGAAGATCAATGGAAACATCCTCAATAATAGAAGTTTTGTTAGCGCTGAAGCTTACATGTTCCAATTGAATATGTACATGGGAAGAGTCTACCTTTTTAGCATCTTTTTTTGAGGTAATAATGGATCCGGTATTTAAAAAACGGAAGACTTTTTCGGCACTGGTAGCGGCTTGCTGTGTTTGATTCAGCCAGTTGTTGATTTGCTGAAAAGGTACCAGAATATAGCCGACATATCCGCCGATGGCTACAAATTCGGCGATTTCCATGGTTTGGTTCAACATCATAAAATGCGTATTGCCGTTAATGACCAGCAAGGCAGCCATGATGGTGAGAACAATATTGGGCAGATTACTGATAATACCGAAGGGAATAAAATGCTTTCCCCAAATTACCATATAATTGATGCCGTGATAGCGGTATGCTTCATTTTTTTCTTTGAACTTTTTCTTTTCCTGGTCTTCCTGGGCATAGGCTTTTACAATACGGATTCCCGTGATATTTTCCTGTGTGGTCATGCTCAGATCCGCACTGGATTCCCGTACAAAATGATACCATTTATAAAAGACTCTGCTGAATTTGCGGGAAATAAGAAACAGCGGCACTACAAACAGGTAAGCGGTGATGACCATAATCCAGCTCATTTGACCGATCATGATGCTGGCAAAAATAAATCCGAAAACGGCCTCCAAGATGGTGGGAATGGTGCCGGTGAAAAAGTTTTTTATCATTTCGGTATCGCCATTGACAACCGTCAAAATATTACCGGTATTTTCATTGCGGAGAAAGGTCTGAGACTGCCATACCATTTTTTCAAATACGTCTTCACGCATTTTACATACGGCTTGGATAGAACTTTTCGCCATTAAATAGGAACGAATGTAGGCTAATCCCTGCCTGATAACGACAATACTCAGCCAGGCGACGGCAAGCTCCGCGAAAAGCTGTTCTTTAGAGGACGGAGAATGACCCAAAATGGAAAAAGGAGTATCACCGATTACTGAGGCAATGATGGATTTTGTGATCTGCGGCAGCAGCATGGCCAGTGAAACAATCAGAGCGCCCATCACTAAGTACAGTATCATGATACCCAAATAAGGTCTGAAATAGAGAAACAGTCGCTTTAGTGTCTTCATAAGAAACACCTCGCACCACGTTGATTTTGAATCTGCCTGTAAAAGAGATTCGTTAATAACTATACCCTAACGCGGGAAAGAAGTCAATAAGAAAAAGCAAATATTTTCAACTTTTTTTGCTTTATGAAAAGACGAAGATATATATGCTCTTTTTGTGATAAAAAAGTGGATTGTAAATGTAAATATTTTTTTAACACAAAAAAGAAAAATCAAGAAAATACCCGATATTACAGGGTTTTTTAAAAAAATAAGGCGAAAGGCTTTTTAAAAAATTTTTTGCTTGTATATTGACTTTGTGTCCTCTTGGTGGTATGATACAGTAGATATTGTGTATCATTCTGCTCACAGTGTACTCATTATTATATATTGAGCGTTTTTTGCAGAAACATTTTAGCTTTCAGGAGGAAAAACATGAAGTCATTGCTTAACAGACTGCTGGCCTTTGCCATCGTTGCGTCCGTTGTGATTTCGGTGTTTGCCTGTGTGGCTTATGCTGCGCCGGAGGATGCCGATTTACCCGAGGCGCCCGGGGAAACACAGACCGACAGCACAGAAGATGAAGCTGACTATGAAGCGCCTCAGGCACAAGCCTTTGACGCAACAGTTTCAAGCACGGCAGATTATACTGCGTACAGAACCACGTACAGCGATAAAGAAATGCCGAAAGATGAGATCCTTTTAAAGGGCGAGGACGCCGTACAGTTCGATCCGGATACGGGCGAGGTTATAGGCAGTCTTCCTTTGGTAAAGGTTGCGCCGAAAAATGAGCCGGATGATCTCAGAGAAGGTGCTCTTTTTTATGATGAAGGTATCTGTGGCTGGGTTTTTAATGTAAAAGAAGCGGGGTTATATAATATTACCTTTTCTTATTTTGCTTATGATACTCTGGTTTATGAAGTTGACGGTGAGCAGTACAGTATTTCCAGTAAAAGCTCCGCGGTACAGCGCAAGGTTTATATTGATTACAAAGTACCTTTCTATGAAGCGCGTCAGGTGAATTTTGAACGTGTCTGGAAAGATACCGGCCTTTTGCGCGTAGACGAACAAACCAATAATGAAAAGCGCCCGTATCAGGAAGAAGCGCCGCAATGGCAGACGCTTACTGTGCGGGATTATATGGGATATGAACAGGAACCGTTTAAGTTCTACTTTGAAGAAGGTACGCATGTACTTTCCTTTGAAGCGGTAAAAGAGGGAATGGTGGTAGAATATGCTAAGATTCATCAAATAGCTGAAGTTCCCACTTATGCGGAATTGGTTGCGCAGTATCAGGCTGCCGGCTATCAGAAGGTAACGGGAGTCAATTCCCTATACATTCAGGCTGAAGGACAGCATGCTCCGGAGGTTTACAGCAGTAAGCATTCCGCACAGTTCCTGACCCAATCAATGATTGATAAATATAATAATTATATCGATCCGGTGGATACCACTTCTTATGATGCAACGAAAGACATTACTTACGATATTTTAAAGTCTTCTCCTACACTTTATGCCATTACCGACAGATCTTCTCCTCTTACGGTGCCTTATCATCACAGTAAGATTCGCTATAACACAATCGGCGCGGATAAATGGCAGAGTCCCAACGAGTGGATCGAATGGAAAGTTTCGGTGGAAAAAGCAGGATTATATGCGATAACACTGAAAGCGCGTCAAAACACTTTGAGCGGTATGTATACTTCACGCAAGCTGACCATTAATGGCGTTCAGCCATGTCAGGAAGCGGGAAATTTACGCTTCCGGTATGATAATTCATTTTCCTATTATACTTTGGGTGATGATACCAACGGCACGTATTATTTCTATTTGAATGAGGGACAAAATACAATTCGTTTGGAAACAACGCTGGGCGATTTAGGCGATTTGCTGGCGGAGGCGGAAAACAGTCTTACTCAGCTGAATACGGCTTACAGAAGAATTTTAATGATTACCGGATCTTCTCCGGACTTGAACCGTGACTATATGCTTGATACCATGGTTCCCGATGCACTGAGCATTCTTGCAACTGAACATGAAAATCTGCTGCAATTGGAAAATCGGTTTATTGAGGTTTTCGGAAAAAGCTCCAGTGCGCAGCTTTCCAGTTTGAAGAGTATGATTCTGATTCTGGAACAGATGTCGGATCATACAAAAATTAAAAATATTTTTACTGATTTCAAAGACGCCATCGCCGCTATGGGTACTTGGATTAATGATATGAGCCAAAATCCGCTGGAATTGGATTATATCGTGATTACTACCGAGGAACAGCTTGCTGCTCAAAGCCTGCCGCGTGCAGAAGCCAATTTCTTTGAAAGCTTTGTGCATGAGGTTCGCTCTTTTATTGCTTCCTTTACGGAAGATTATGATAATATCGGCGGTACGGTTGCACAAGACGGACAGGAACCTGTTGAAGTTTGGCTGGAGACAGGCGTAGGCCTTACCGGATCAAGAGATAATGCAACGATTTTAAAACAATTGATCGATGATATGTTCACGGCGGAAACCGGTATTACGGTAAGTACACGGCTTGTGGCCGCCGGATCGCTTTTACCGTCAACGCTTTCGGGAATCGGACCGGATATTTGCCTTTCCCGAAGCGAGGAAAACGCCGTTAACTATGCTTTCCGGGGCGCGGTTATGAATCTTGCCGATGAAGAACTTTTCCCTGATTATGCTGATGTTTTGCTGAATACCGAACGCTTTGCTTCCAGTGCGGTGGAACCGTTCTCTTTCGGAAACGGAATTTATGCGGTACCGGAAACCCAAGATTTTTATATGGTATTCTATCGAACCGATATTCTTGAAGAATTAGGCTTGCAGCCGCCTGAAACTTGGGAAGATGTTTACTTTATAATAGGGGAGCTGCAGAATCAGCAAATGACTTTCGCTATGCCGGTGCCGGTTGTCGGATCGGTCGGCTCGGGAAACCTTACTTATGCGATGCTGCTCTATCAAAAGGGCGGACAGTTTTATACTGATGACAGAACAACAACGGCGCTTACCGATGACGCGGGGTTAGATGCTTTTAAGGAATGGACACAGTTCTATACTTTATATGACTTGCCCAATACTTATGACTTTGCCAACCGTTTCCGAACCGGTGAGGTTCCGGTAGGTATCGCCAGCTACAGCACCTATTCTACGCTTGCGGTTTTCGCACCGGAAATACAAGGCCTTTGGGAATTTGCTATGGTTCCCGGAACGATACAATATGATGAAAACGGAAATCAGCTGTTGGATGAAAACGGTAATGTGGTAGTGGATCATTCTTGCGGCAGCAGCTCTGCCGGCTGTATTATGCTTGCTATGGATAAAAATACGGAAGAAGGAAGAAATAAAATTCAGCGCGCATGGGAGTTCATGAAATGGTGGACCGGTGAAGACGCGCAGTATCGCTTCGGTACGGAAATTGAAAGTTTACTTGGCGCTGCGGCCCGGTATCAGACGGCAAACTTAAAAGCAATGGCACGCCTTCCTTGGGATAAGCAATCTATGGTTACCATTCAGGAACAATGGAAGCATGCAAAGGCAGTACCTCAGGTTCCCGGCGGTTATTATACCGCTCGTAACATAGAGTTCGCTTGGAAAGAAGTTATCAACAACGATACCGATCCAAATACTACTTTTGTAGAATACGTAAGTAAAATTAATCAGGAAATTTCACGTAAACGAGAAGAATTTGCTGATAAAATCATAGAAATGACAAAACCGAAAGGAAGTACGAACAATGGCTAACCAAACGATTTCAAAAACAAAAAAGAAGTCATTTTTCTCGGATTGGCTTCGTTATCAGTTCAAAGAAATGCGCAAAAACGGTAGCCTGTATCTGTTTATGCTTCCGTATTTGCTGGTCTTTACGGTTTTTACCGTTTTGCCTGTATTTGTTGCAATTTATTTTAGCTTTACGTATTTTAACGTGCTGGAACCGCCTGTATTTACCGGATGGGATAACTATATCAGGTTGTTTACTGCCGATGATCTTTTTATGACGGCCTTTAAAAACACACTGTTCTTTGCCGTTATTGTCGGCCCCGGCGGATATTTGATGTCACTGCTTTTTGCCTGGCTTATCAATGAGCTGGGCAGAAAGACCAGGGCGGTCATGACACTGTTTTATTATGCGCCGACACTGGCAAACGTTTATGTTGTTTGGAAAATTATTTTCTCTTCTGACCAGTACGGCCTGCTGAACGGCTTTTTAATGAATACCGGATTAACCCTTACTAATATAAAATGGCTGGAAGATGTAGATTATATCGTGCCGTGTTGTTTGATCGTTATTCTATGGTCTTCGTTAGGAACCAGCTTTTTGGCGTTTATCGCCGGTCTGCAGAATGTTGACCGAACACTTTATGAAGCCGGTGCTATTGACGGTGTGAAAAACCGGTTCCAAGAGCTTTGGTATATTACGCTTCCTTATATGAAACCTCAGCTGATGTTCGGTGCGGTTATGAGTATAACCAGTGCTTTCTCTGTAGGTGTGCAGATTACTAACTTGGTAGGATTCCCTTCACAGGACTATGTGGCGCATACCTTGATTCATCATATGGAGGACTATGCGAATAACAGAATGGAAATGGGATATGCCTGTGCTATTGCCGTGCTTTTATTCCTGATGATGATTGTTACCAATAAAATTATTAAAAAATTGCTTTCGAAGGTGGGTGAGTAAAGGATGGCGAAAAAACTCAACCGTTCGGGAGCGGGTAATTTCCTTGGCATATTGTTTTTAGTGGTAATTGCGTGTTTTATGGTTTTGCCGATGGTGTATGCGGTAGGCAACTCTTTTAAGCCGATGGATGAATTATTTAAATTCCCGCCTACACTTTTTCCTCAGCGCTGGGTAACCACAAACTATACGGATTTGTTTGTTTTAATGGGAAACTCATGGGTACCATTTTCAAGGTATTTCTTTAATACTTTGTTTATTACTTCGGTAGGTACGTTTGGACAAATTGTTTTTTGTTCCATGTGCGCTTATCCGCTTTCACTGTATCAGTTCCCCGGAAGAAAGTTCATTTCCAGTGCAATCGTTACGGCACTTATGTTTAACGGTACCGTCCTTTGGATTCCTTCTTTTATGATCATTGCGAAAATTGGAATGATTGATACGTATTGGGCGATTATTGTTCCTGTATTCGGTGCTTCGCTGGGTATGTTTTTGATGCAGCAATTTATGTCACAGATTCCTCGTTCGTTAATTGAGGCTGCGCGTATTGACGGTGCGGGAAGTTTAAAAATTTTCTGGTCAATCGTACTGCCGCAGGTAAAATCCGCTTGGCTCACGCTGATGATTTTTTCAGTGCAGAACCTTTGGAATCTGGGCGCTTCTGTGTTTATACAAAGCGAATCTCTCAAAACGCTGCCGTTTGCTTTGAACCAAATTGTTTCTACCGGTGTTGCGCGGCAGGGCGTATCCAATGCGGTAACGGTTATCCTTATGACGGTTCCTATTGCATTGTTTATTGTAGCGCAGAGTAATATTATTGAAACTATGGCTACATCAGGTATGAAGGATTAAGGGGGCCGGAATATGAAAATGAAAAAGACAGCATCTCTTCTTTTTACGGTTATTATTACTTTTGCTGTTTCCATTACTGCCTTTGCCGTACCGTATCAAAATTACACGGTAACGGAATCCGGCACGTATCAGGAACCGCAGGCATATGTGCCGGATAAGGTAGTAAGCAGTGTGAATATCGGACTGGAAAATCTTGATGGAACGGCATTGCTGAACCCGTCGGATGTTGTACAATTTAAATATAATGAATTTGTACTTATTTCTGATACGGGCAATAATCGTATTGTTGTGTTGGATAAGGATTTAAAAACGGTTAAACAAATCATTAAAACCTGGATGAATGGAACAGAGGAGGATTCTTTCAATTCTCCTAACGGCATGTTTATCTATGCGCAGGAAGACTTGCTCTATGTTTGTGATACCAACAATAAGAGAGTCGTGCGTTTTGCTTTTGACAGAGAACAGGAACTTTTCTTGTTTGACAGAACATTTGATGACCCGGACATCTCACAATATCTTTCCGATGATAATATGCTTGCTCCGGATACCTCCGATACAGAATCACCTGAAGCAACAGAAGTTCCGGAGGTAACAGAAGCACCTGAAGTAACAGAAGTTCCGGAGGTAACACAAGCTCCGGATGAAAGTGAGAACGGAGGAGAAGCAGCGGAAACAACATCGGCTCCGGAGGAGGAGCCGGAGGAAGATAATAATACAACGGTAACTCCGGGAGGGTCATCTGCGGCAGATATTACGTATACGCCTCTTAAAATTGTTGTGGACAATTCTATGCGTATGTTTGTTGTTTCCAAGGATTGCTATCAGGGCCTTGTAGAATTAAATAAAGACGGAGAATTTACAAAATTCTATGGAGCAACCCGTACCAAACAAACGCTCTCTTCTTTCCTGAGCCGGATTTTCACTGCAGAAGCGAAGAGCTTGATGCAGCAGAATCTTTCTACCGAGTACAGCAATGTTACTTTGGATAGTGAAGGATTTATTTACGGAACGATATCGCAGTTAAATGTAGAAGATCTTGCTTCTCACTTCCAAACCGGAACTGAAATCGGAGCCGCATTAAGAAAATTGAACGCGGCCGGATCGGATGTTTTACAGCGTCAGGGAATTATTCCTCCTTCCGGAGATGAAGGTGACGGCGCAGAACGATCTACCTATTCTTATATTGTAGATGTTACTGTTTCTGAGAATGGTCTTACCAGTATTTTAGATTCTCAAAAAGGCAGAGTTTTTACTTATACAAGCACCGGTGAACTACTGTATGTATTTGGAGCCTTGGGACAGCGGCAAAATAATACCGGAACGTTGACAAATCGTGAGGAGCAGATTGGGTATACAAAGGGAACCAATCTTAGTCCTGTGGCACTTGAGTTGCTTGCGGATGACCAAACATTGCTTGTGTTGGATTCCGGCGGCGCACAGCTTACGACATATATTCCCACAGAATACGGTTTGATTCTTCGTACAGCGGTTAACAGCCATGAAGAACGGCGCTATGAAGAAGCGGTTGAGGCTTGGCAGAAAATTTTAGGAATGTCTTCCAACTCTGTACTTGCTTATAACGGCATCGGCAAGGTTTACTATATGGATGCTGCCGAAGAACTCGACAGTCAAGTACAGAAAGAAACCTATTTAAAAGCCGCGGAGTATTTTAAAAAAGGATATTCTCAGGAGGAATACGGAAAGGCTTTTTATAAGTACCGAGATAAGGTGCTTGAAGAGATTATGCCGTATATGATGACCGGAATCATTGTTTTGGTCGTAGTTATTTTACTTTGGAGCTGGTATAAGAGATTGGGACGGTTTATAAAAACGGGAGGTAAAAACGTATAATGGAACGAATTAAAACATTTTCAAAAGATTTGAAATATGCCTTCCATGTTTGTACGCATCCCCTTGACGGCTTTTGGGATTTAAAACATGAAAAACGCGGACGGATTTATATAGCAATCTTTTTATTGGTTATGTATGTAATCACCAATATCTTGGATAAGCAGTTCAATGGATATACTTTTAATGAATTCGCAGTTTTTCCGGAAGATATTAATGTTATAAGAACCTTTATAATAACAGCGTTGGTGGTTCTGATATGGGTTATGGCCAATTGGGGCGTTACCACATTATTTGACGGTGAGGGAAGTATGCGAGATATCCTGATTTATACCGGCTATTCCATGCTTCCGATCGTGCTTTCTCAAATTGTGTTGCTGTTGTTTACCAATATTCTTACTACTAACGAAGCAACCATTGTTTCTTTAATAACTTATGTAGGGATCGGATGGACAGCAATTCTGCTGTATATGGGAACCATGACTACACATCAATACAGTGGAGGCAAAACTTTTATTACAGCAATAGTAATTGCCTTGGGAATGGCTGTAATTATTTTCCTGGGAATGATGTTTTTCTATCTAATTCAGGAAATGTGGAACTTTGTTTACACTATATATCGTGAACTGGAATTGCGCAGGTAAAGGGGGTAGAAAGGATATGAGTAAAAAAATAATTTCTGCCTTCCTGATAATACTCTTGGTTCTTCCGGTAATAGCGTTTACCGGATGTGTATCAGAGGAAAGCGAAGGCTATATTACACCAACAAATACGGAACCTTTATTTGAATTTGATGAGAACGGAAAAACTTTGGTTCGTGAGGATGAGGATCCGACAAAAAATACGACGTTTTATCTTGTTGATGAAAACAATAATTATGAATTCTATTTCAGTGACACTATTTTGGAATTTGCGCTTGTGAGCAAAAAAACAGGAGAAATATGGTTTTCCAATCCATCTCCTTCGGAACGTGAGCGCGGCATCAGAAGTGAAATGAGCAGCCAAATTACGTTGTTTTATCTCAATAAAACCGACGGAAGCCAAAAAACACTGGAAAGTTATTTGGACTGCGTAATGAATCTGAATGATGAAAGCGAAATAAAGCCGTATTATGTAGTAAATCATAACGGACATCTTCGCGTGATTTATATCTTGGGACAGATTAAGGCGGATTATATTATTCCTACCTGTATTGATGGTGCAACTGCTGAAAAGTATATTGAGCAGCTGAAAAATACAGAGGGATATTTGGCAACATCCAAATATATAAGCGGCGGTAGTTTATATTCCAAGATAACTCCCAGTGTGTGGGCAACGTATCCTTCGGAAAGACAGCAGGAACTTTTAGCAATCGCACCTAATATGGCGGACTTTATTAACAAAGGCGAAACCGTATATATTATGGGAGATCAAACTAAATGGAATAACAGACAGGTAATGCTGCAGATGCAGAAGGGTTTCACTGAGGTTATTGGTATGACGCTTGAAGAGCGTGATGCTATGAATGAAAAGTTCGGCGTAAAAACGGAAGCAGCTAAAAACTTCTGGATTCCCTTGGATTATGAGCTTTCTGAAAACGGATTAAAGGTGTCTATAGCGAATGAGGAGATACAATATGACAAAAATACTTTTGCTATTGCATCCATTAATTTGCTGCAGTATTTTGGCTCGGCGTCCCAAAGTGAAAGCGGATATATGTTTGTTCCGGATGGTTCCGGCGCGATTATCAACTTCAATAACGGGAAAACCAGTATTTCCGATCCGGTGAAAGTTCAGCTTTACGGTCTTGATGAGGGACGGCTTCTTGAGCAAAAGCCTTTTGAGAATCAAAATGCATATTTACCGGTCTTTGGTATTAAAAAAGAAAACAGCGCATTATTTGCCATTATAGAAAGCGGCGATACTGGGGCAACAATTATAGGCGATATTGCCGGAAAAAATACCAATGTTGTTGACAGAAACAGATGCTATCCAAGCTTTAAGCTTTGTGAATATGAGGAGCTTACTTTTACAAGTACACAAAAAACCTCACGAATCTATCAGGATCAGATGTCTTCCTTTGATATTTCTGTTTCTTATACGATTCTTGACGGGGATAAAGCCAATTACAGCGGAATGGCGGAGTATTACAGAAATTATTTAATTGATAACGGTACGCTGAGCAAACAGGATTTTTCTTCAGTGCCTTTCCACATTGAATTAGTTGGTGCTTATGACCATGAAACGGCGCTCCTTGGTATTGGTTATACGGAGATGAAGGCAATTACCACTTTTGATCAATGTCAGGAGATTATACAAAAACTTAGTGATGCCGGAATTAAAAATATTTCTGTCAATTATAAAGGCTGGTCCAATCACGGAATCAGAAATTCAGTATTTAATAAAGTAAAGGTATTAAGTGAGCTTGGTGGTAAAAACGGACTCAGTGACCTGCTTGCTTTTGCCGACACCCTTGGGGTAAATCTTTATTTTGAAACAGAACTCGCATATGTTTATAAGAGTGAATGGTTTGACGGATATAGTGCCCTGCGGGATGCATCAAGACTGGTTACACGTGAAATCGCCTATCATTCTCAGTATGATGTTGCGGCACAGATCGTGGATGACAGAAATTCGGCTTCCATTGTTTCGCCGTCGGTTATTTATAATATTAACGCAGAAGATAACAGCAAGAGCTATGCCATGAAGGTGATGGAAGATTTAAAAGAACTTAATATCAAAGGGGTTAGCCTGGGCAGCCTTTCAAAAGATCTTCCCTCTAATTATAAGGTAAATGATTTTTATGACAGAGATCAGGTAGCCGATACTTATACTGCGGTGGCACAACAGTATAAAAATAATTTTTCGGTTATGGGCAAAGGCGTAAATTCCTATATGCTTGGATATGTGGATCATATTTTTGAAATTAGTAATACCAGCAGTATGTTTAATCTGGCAGACTATTCTGTGCCATTCTATCAAATGGTAATTCATGGTTGTATTCAATATTCAGGAGAACCGATCAATTTGAACGGAGATACGCAAACGGTGTTCCTGCAAGCGGTAGAGGCCGGAGCGGGATTGTATTATCGCTGGTGTTATGCACCTAACGATGAAGTTCAGGATCTTACCTTTGCCGGAATGTATTCTTTAAACTACTCTTCTTGGCTTGATGGAGCGATTGCCATGTATAAAGAATATAATGATTTGCTTGCTTCTACTGCCGGTGAGTTTATTACCGCACATGAAGTTGTTGCGGAAAATGTGAATAAAGTTACTTATGGGAACGGCGTAGAAGTTTATATCAATTATAATTCTTCCGACTATATTGCAGAAGATGGAACGGTAGTTGGTGCAAAAAGCTTTGTAAAAAGGGGGAATAACTAATGAAAAAGCCAAAAAGTTATAAATTAGGATTGATGACCAAACGTTCGCTTTATGGATGGCTGTTTATTCTTCCTTTTATTCTTGGATTTGTTTTCTTTATATTATCACCGCTGTATACTGCGTTAGTGTTGTCTTTTAACACACAGGTGTTTGATACTGTTACCGGCATTATCAATATCGAACCGTATGGATTTACCGCTTATATTGAAGCTTTTACCGAGCAAGCTGACTTTATTAATAATTTGATGGCGTCAGGGAAAAATTTAGTGATACAGGTACCTTCTATATTGATTTTCAGCTTTTTGATGGCAAATATTCTGAATCAAAACTTTAGAGGACGGACTGTCGCACGGGCGATATTGTTCATGCCGGTTATTACTTCTGCCGGTGTTGCAGCATCGCTGCTTACCGGCGAAGGCGCTTTTGATGAGAGCCAAATGTCATCAATGGGGGCACAGGCAATGAATATTGCGGGGAATATTGAAGAGACAATCGGCGGAACCTTTGGTTCATTTATCGGTGCAGCTTTTGATGAATTAAGTACAATTCTGAATAGTTCAGGCGTTCCGATTCTTATTTTCCTGGCGGGACTGCAGACGATATCGCCTTCGATATTTGAATCCTCTAAAGTAGAAGGTGCTACCAGTTGGGAAAATTTCTGGAAGATTACATTCCCGATGATCAGCCCGATGATTCTGGTTAATGCGATCTACACAATGATTGATGTTTTATGCGGAATGAGTAATCCGATGCTTTCGTATCTATATGCAGAAAACGGAGCCGCAAAACAGGTGGATCTTATGGCAATGAGCTGGATGTATTTCTTAATTGTTGCAATCCTTATCAGTGTGGTTGCTTTGATTATATCCAAGTTTGTTTACTATGAGAACTAAGGGAGGTGCAGATAATGGTAAAAGCTCAGGAAATGAAAAAGACAAATGAAGTCGGCGCTGAAGAAGTGAACAGCTATGTACCGCCTACACTGACCTTTGGACAAAAACTGAAAAGAGCATTATTCGGAAAGCGGATGATGAGCTTTGCATGGGCATTGATCCGCAGTGTGTTGTTAATAGGCATATGTTATTTGATTATTTATCCTATGCTGATAACATTAATTACTTCCTTTATGACTTCCGCGGATGTATATGACCCTACAGTTATTTTGATACCTAAAACAATAAATTTTGATAGCTATGTCGCTATGTGGAAGTTTGCGAATATTCCGCAATTATATTGGAATTCTTTTTCTTCCTCATTGGTATTTGCATTGCTTCAGATGTGCTCTTGTACATTGGTAGCGTATGGTTTGGCAAGGTTTAAATTTAAAGGAAATTCATTTTTCTTTTTAATGTGTATTTTTACCTTGATGGTTCCCATACAGATGCTGACAACGTCTATGTATTTTCGTTATAAGGCATTTAACCCGCTTTATATGCTCTCCTTTGGAGAACAGCTTTATCTTGTGCCCAATATTGATCTTACGCGAGGTTGGACGGCAATTGGCTTGCTTTCCGCAACCGCTACGATGTATCGCAACGGATTGTTTGTATTCCTTTTAAGACAGTATTTTATCAATCAGCCAAAAGAGCTTGAGGAAGCAGCGTATATTGATGGGGCAGGGACTTTCCGCACTTTTGTTCAAGTTATGCTGCCCAGCGCTTTGCCGATGTTAATTACGGTATTGCTGTTTGCTGTTGTATGGCAATATAATGATAGATATTATATTGGTATTTTGAATCCTACAGCAAAGGTAATGGCCACACAAATTATAAATGCCGGAGCTCAATATGTTCAGGGCGTGCTCAATATTAACGGTGACGCAGTGCTGAACTCCTTGTATCAATCAGCCTGTACAGTGATGCATGTTGCGCCGATCGTAATTTTATATTGCTTCTGCCAGCGTTTCTTTGTACAGAGTATTGAAAGATCCGGTATGGTAGGATAATCATAAATTATAAGCAGAGAACTGAAGTTCCCTGCTTTTTTTAAAGACTTATCAAAAGAAAAAATATAGAAGAGAATTAATAAAAGAGTGTATTTGAAAAAGTTATACAACGGAAAAGACAGAAGTGCGTAGAAAAATCAAATACACTCTTTTCAATGATCGGAAAAATTTTATTTTATTATTGCATTAAACAGAAATTTTACAGCAGAAATCGGTATAAGCTTATTGTACTCTGATAATTTTTTTTAGCTGTGAAATACATTTAT
>CAJKLB010000019.1 GCA_905200615.1 uncultured Selenomonadales bacterium
AGGCAGAACGACTATCGTCACCTCAGGGGTTCGACCTGCGATTAAATTGGTGGAGGCGAGGGGAGTCGAACCCCTGTCCAAAGAAGCGGAAATACCGTTTTCTACGAGCGTAGCCTTTGATGAAAGATTCCCTCTAAAAGGTTTGCACAAAGGCAGGCTTACCTAAGAGGTAGCTTCATGGATACATCGCTGCGGCAAAGCTTAAGCAGCTGACGTTCACTGCGATTACGGCGTCAGATACCCCGCCCGCAGTAAGCAGGGACTGACGGAAGCTGCATTAAGCAGCTACTAAATTCGTTCTATTGTTAGCGTTTATATTTACGCCCGATTTTTTTACACGGATTCGGAACCGCGGCTCGCTTACCGTACCACCGAACAACCTTGTCGAAACCTTTACGCCCCCGTATTGTTAATTAGTATACCATAGTTTTTTAAGAAATATCAAAGATTCATCCATCCAGCTGTGACAATAGTCATAGGGAGAATTCATATCAGGATTGGAAGCAAAATCGGCAGTAGCCAGACCATGCGGACCATGGGGGAAAATATGAAGTTCATAAGGCACTTTATTAGCTGAAAGAGCCAGAGCAAAGCAAATGCTGTTTTTTACCGGCACGCCGGTATCGTCAGCGGTGTGCCATATGTAAGCCGGCGGAGTATCTTCGTTCACATGGTTCTCCAAAGACATCTTTTTATATAATGCGGAAGAGGAGTCTGTGGTTCCTGAAACGTTTTGAATAGAACCGGCATGGCTGAAAGAAGGATCTGCCGAGATAACCGGATACCCTAAGACCATAGCATCCGGACGCAAACGATCCGCGGAAGTTTTAAGCGTATCTGTGATAAAAGGATCTTTCCAAAATACTCCGAGACTTGCCGCTAAATGCCCGCCGGCGGAATACCCGCTGACAGCAATTTGATTTTGATTAATATTCCATTCATTCGCGTGAGCTCTGATATATAGCATAGCCGCCGCGGCCTCCAATAATTGCTGCGGATAATGCTCCGGCGCGATACTGTAATCAAGAACAAAGGCGGAGAACCCCGCGGTCAAATAGTGAAAGGCAATGGGTTCGCCTTCGCGCGGAAAGCATACTGTGCTGTAGCCCCCGCCCGGTGCGATAAGAATAGCGGGATTCTTTCTTCCGGGAGCAAAATGCGGTGAATTATCGTTAATATAGCATGTAAGTGACGGTGCTTGCTTGGAAGAAAGCATAGGAAATTCTTTTTTTAAATCAACGGTAAAAAATTTCATTTTATTCACCTCTGTTTTTTGTGGCGCGGTCTATTGCGCGGTTTATGTCTTTAATAGCGGCGTCTTCCCGCTTATCATGGAGCTTTTTACCTCGGGCAAGGGCTACTTCTATTTTTACCAGTCCGTTTTTTAAATAGGCTTTTGTGGGAATCAGTGTGTAGCCATCTATTTTTGTCTTCCCTAAAAGACGGTCAATTTCACTCCGGTGCATCAGCAGTTTTCTGGTACGCAGGGGATCTTTGTTAAAAATATTTCCCTTTTCATAAGGAGAAATATGCATGCCGATCACAAACATCTCCCCGCGGTTAATGTGTATGTGGCTGTCTTTTAGATTGATTTTGCCTTGACGAATGGATTTGACCTCTGTGCCGAAGAGCTCGATGCCGGCTTCAAAGGTATCTTCAATAAAATAATCGTGACGGGCTTTTTTATTTTCTGCTATAGTTTTGATGCCTTTATTCATCGTAATCTCCGTAAAAAATCTCAAACGTAATAGTACAACAAACAAGAGAAAAAGTCAAGTCGTTATCAACTCAAATTGAATGGTTCCTTCCGGGATACAAACGGAATGTACTCTTATTTTTATTTTATCTCCTAAGGTGTACTTTTTGTCCGTAAATATACCGGATAAACAAAAGGAGTTCTCATAAAATTCAAAGCGGTCTTCTTTCATGGATGCAACAGGAATAAATCCTTCTGCTGTATTTTCAAGTTCTGCAAATAACCCATAGGAGGTTACGCCTGAAATCGTTCCTTCCCATACTTCACCGATATGGCCGCTCATATACTGTGCTTTACGGATATCATCGATATCGCGTTCGCACATGGCCGCGTTGATTTCCTGTTGGGTACAGATTTCGGCGAAGGTATTCATCCGGGAGGAATATTTTTCTATGGCTTTTTGATTGCGGGAAAAGCTCCAATGCAAAACACGATGAACAAGCAGGTCGGGGTATCGACGGATGGGAGAGGTAAAATGCAAATATTTTTCCGCCGCCAGCCCGAAGTGACCTTCACATACGGGTTTATATTTTGCTTTGCTCATGGTGCGCAGCATCATCTTTTGAATCAGTGTTTCTTCTTTAGATCCTTCAATTTGCTTCAGTAATTTGCTGAAATCTGAGGGAGACGGATCTTGAGAAAGTCTATAGCCGAATATTTTAATCAGGTCTTGAAAGACCGTAAGCTTTTTTTCTTCCGGAGCAGCGTGTACCCGATATAGACAGGGGAGTCCGTTTTTCAGCATATAATCGGCAACGGTTTCATTGGCTTTGAGCATAAATTCCTCGATCATCTCGTTGGAAATATCGATAGGATATTTTTCTAAAGAAACGGGAAAATCGGACTTATCCAGTTCAAATTTTGGCTCTGGAAAATTAAAGTCAATACTTCCGCGCTGACGGCGCGCCCGCTTTAAAACGGCGGCTAATTTCTGCATTAAAAGAAGCATAGAAAGAATACCCGCATAGGTTTTCCGCAGGGGAGAGGTCTTTTGTTCCAGCAGTTCGGTGACATTGTGATAGGTCATCCGATATTTGCTGTTGATAACGCTGGGACTGATTGTGTATTCCAATACTTTGCCATTTTTCGAAAGAATCATAAAGCAGGATAGTGTTAAGCGATCTTCCTGCGGATTCAAAGAACAGATGCCGTTGCTCAAAGATTTCGGCAGCATAGGAAAAACGGTGCCGGGGATATAAACGCTGGTGGCGCGTTCTGCCGCGGCCTTATCAATAACGGAATCGGGTTTCACATAATGGGAAACGTCGGCTATGTGTACGCCCAAAAGATAATGACCGTTTTCTGTTTTCTCCAAGGATATGGCGTCATCAAGGTCCTTCGCGTCATCTCCGTCAATGGTGATAACGTTGAGACCTCGTAAATCCAGCCGACCCGACAGATCCGAATCGGAAATTTGCTGAGGAATTCTTTCCGCACTTTGCAGAACCTCTTTGCTAAAATCTTCTGCAATATTATATGTGCGCAAAATCGATAATATGGCAGTTTCATCGTCTTGTGCGCACCCGAGCACTTCGATGATTCTTCCTACGGCCGCTGCTTTTTTTGTAGGATAACAAAGTATCGATACCACTACTTTATCACCGATTTGTGCTTTTAAACGATCGGCTTTGGGAATGGTTATTTCTATGTGCAGCTTTTTTTCATCGGGAACGACATAATATCGTGAGCCCTCATGAAAAAGCGTACCAATTATTTGGGTATTGGCTCGTTTTAATATTTTTACAATTTGACAGCTACGCCCTTTTTTTTGTACCAGTACCGTATCCTTGTGCATAGCAAAAAAGGAAGGACTATGCATGATTTTTAAATCTTCTTTACAGGAATCGCTGACAAAAAAATCACTGCCGGTGATTGTAGAGCACACCGTGCCTTGAAGGATATCTGCTTTTTGAGGAGAATATTTTCCTCTGTCATAGGAGAGATCTCCGTTTTTTACCAGTTCCGCGGTGACCGTTCGAAGCATTCCCGTTTGATTTCTTTCAATCTTTAGCTTCTTTGTAATCTGAAAGAGCGTCAGGGGCGCTGATGAAGTTTTTACAATTTCCATTATTGCTTTTTTTAAATTCATATTATTATTTTACCTTAAAAGACATAAAAAAAACCGCATTTTTGCATAACAAAAACGCGGCAGGATTCATTTCTTTGTTACAGCATCGATAGAAATGATGTAATAAACGCGGTAGTTGTTTCAGTTTCTGTGTTTACAGCTTCTACCGAGAATAAAATAGTAAGAACAAGACTGGCGATAACAAAAAGAATAGTGGAAACTTTTGTTATTCTGGCAAGCTTTTCTTCTCCTGCAAGCCCTTTGTTTTTGCCAAAGTAATTATCACTTTCACTGGCAGCGGTAACACCGGTTATGCCTTCGCTTTTACTTTTTTGAAGAATAACGGAAACGATCAGAATAAGTCCCAGCAAAAGGACAAGAATTTCAAAAATAAGTTCTGCAATTGCCATACCTTAAAACCTCCGTTTTATCAGTAGATTGCATTATACCATAGATATGTTATTTATGCAAGTGGAATTTTTATAAAATAAAAGATGAAAAATATATGTTTTAGGTATTGACAAAAACGCCATTCGATGATAATATATTACAAAAGTATTACAAAACACTTCTATAAACGGTAACAAAACGAAGCTTTTTTTCTTATATAATAATATAGAAGAAAAGACTGAAAGAAAAGTTTTGTAAATGCAATAAACTTATTCTTAACGGTGGGATATAAAATGAAAAAAATAACAGTTTTTGTCATGGCCTTTATTCTGGTATTGGGGTGTTTTCAGTTAAGCGCATTTGCTACACCTTATGTACTTGAATCCGAAGGGTATGAGGTGTTTGAAATTCAGTATATTCTAAAAAAATTCGGTTATTTTTCCAGTGACTGCACCGGATACTATGGTGAGGCAACCTCAGCGGCGGTAAAGGCGTTTCAGAAGGACTGCGGATTTGAAGAGACCGGTTCGGCTGATGAGGACACTGTAGCGGCGATTCGAGCAGCAGGTTGCATAGAAGCCACCGTGAATGTAAAAACGCAGTTGAATGTGAGGGAACAGCCCAGCTCGGAGAGTGAAGTGATTGATTCTCTTACCCGTGATTCGTTGGTATACATTTACTCAGAGAAAGATGATTGGTATCATGTGGAAACCGCAAATGGTATTCAGGGATATATTATAACAAAATATCTTACGCCGGGAAATGCCATGGGGATCCCCGGAACGATAACCGATGTTGAGGGAACCGTAAATCTTCGCTCCGGTCCGAATACGGAAGAAAGTGTTGTCGCGCAGATAGAAAACGGACAGGAAATTTATGTAATCGGCGGACAGGGCGATTGGTTTGAAATCAATTATGAAGGGAAAATAGGTTATATTTTTAAAAAATATGTAAATATAGGCGGCGAAGCTGGTGCGGCAACAACCTTGAGCGAGCTTTTCAGTGCTTGGACAGGTTCTGTTACAGCAAGCTCATTAAAAATACGCAGCGGCCCCAGTACCGGGTATGATGTACTGGCTACTGTTTCAAAAGGAACCTCATTGAGCGTCAGCGGTCAAAGCGGAAACTGGTATTACGTGGAATTGAAAAACGGTACCGAGGGATATGCCAGCAAGGAGTATATTCAAAAAGGCACCGGATATTCTACCTGTACAATTGATGTGAGCAGCAGTTTGAATGTACGCAGCGGCCCCGGCACCGGATATGATGTGGTAACCAGTGTGAAAAACGGAACCGTGGTAACATTGCTGGATGATTCAGGCAGTTGGTATAAGATTAAAACTCCAGGCGGAACAGAAGGGTATATCGACGGCCAATACGCAAAATTGGGCGGAAGTCTGAGCAGCAACAATTCTTCTTCCGGGCTTACGGCGCCCTCGGGTACTTACCGGCAAGGAGCAGAAGGCAGCGCGGTCGTCACCATCCAAAAAAGACTTCGTGAGCTGGGATATCTTTCAGCTTCCGCAACGGGATATTATGGATCTGCTACACTTGCGGCGGTCAAGAATTTCCAAAAAAATAACGGTCTCAGTGCGGATGGCGTGTGCGGAAGCAACACTCTTGCGGTATTATTTTCCTCTTCTGCTAAATCTGCTTCAGCATCGTCGTCAAGCGGCGGTTCTTCCTCTGGGTCTTCATCAGGCGGCGGAACATCATCAGGGGGATCGTCTCTCGGTCAGCAAATAGCAGCTTATGCGCAAAATTTCCTTGGCGTGCCTTATGTGCTGGGCGGAAACGGACCAAATTCTTTTGATTGCTCCGGTTTTACAAAGTATGTGTATGCACATTTCGGAATCAGCTTGCCGCGCACAGCATATTCTCAGGGATATTGGAACAGCGGCACAAAGATTTCATCGATCAGTGAGCTGCAGGTAGGAGATTTGGTTTTCTTTAATACGGTATCGGATAATGATCTTTGTGATCATGCCGGAATTTATATAGGAAACGGTCAGGTGATTCATGCTTCATCCGGTTCCTCAAGAAAAGTTGTTATATCCGGACTTTCGGAAAATTATTATAAAACCAGATTTTCTTGGGGAAGGCGCGTTATTTGATGAAAGAGCTTGTAAAAGCACATGAACGTATAGATGATTTACAATTCAGGGGTCTGAAGCTGATTCAGAACCCTGAATCTTTCTGTTTTGGAACCGATGCGGTTCTTTTGGCGGACTTTGCTACGGTAAAGAAAAACGCGGTTGTTTGTGATTTAGGTACGGGTACGGGTATTTTACCGATTCTTCTTTACGGACGGCATGAATTTTGTCGCTGTGACGCGGTGGAAATTCAACCGGATATGGCGGATATGGCTTCGCGAAGCATTCAGTATAACCGGCTTGAGAATAAAATTAAGATCCATTGCGGCGATCTTCGTAAAGTTCAGGAAATATTGCCCTCCTGTGTCTATACAACAGTAGTATGCAATCCTCCGTATAAAAAGAACCATAGCGGTGAGCATAATGTGCAAAATTCTCATGCGCTTTCTCGGCATGAGGAAACCTGTACCCTAGAGGATGTTTGCGCCGCTGCGGCATATCTTTTAAAGAACGGCGGCAGATTTGCAATTATTAATCACAGTGACAGAATCGTGGATATTTTTGAAACGATGCGGCAATATCGCATAGAACCGAAACGCTGCCGATTGGTGCAGGCACGGCCGAATATGCCGGCATATGTAATATTGGTTGAGGGAGTCAAAGAAGGAAAGCCTTATATGCATTGGGAGAGTACGCTTTGTATTTATGATGTCAATGGAAAATTGAATTCGGAAATCAATCGGATTTATCATAGAAGCGAGGAGCAAGAGAAATGAGCGGCACTTTATACATATGCGCCACACCGATAGGAAACATGGAGGATATTACTCTTCGAGCGCTGCGGATATTACGGGAATGCGACGCTGTTGCCTGTGAAGATACGCGTCACAGCGCGGTGCTTTTACGGCATTATGAAATCAATAAGCCGCTGATATCCTATCATGAGCATAATGAACAGCAGCGTTCGGAACAGCTTCTAACAAAGCTGCAAATGGGGCAGAATATTGCTTTAATTTCTGATGCCGGAATGCCGTGCATTTCGGATCCGGGATATATTTTTGTAAAAAAAGCCAGAGAACGAGGCATAAGCGTGACGGTACTGCCCGGAGCGAATGCAGCACTGAGTGCACTGGTACTTTCGGGAATACCGTGCGATCGTTTTGTTTTTGAGGGGTTTTTACCTAAAAGCGGTAAGCAGCGTAAACAGCGTTTGGAAGGACTAACACGGGAAAAACGTACAATTATACTATATGAAAGTCCGCATCATTTAGAAAAAACACTGCAAGAGCTTTGGGAAAGCTTAGGAGAAAGACAGGTTGCCTTGGCAAGGGAAATTACTAAATTGCATGAGGAGTGCATTGTTTTTTCGTTGAGTCAATGGCAGAATGCGGTGCAGAATATCAGAGGAGAATTTGTTATAGTTGTGGAGGGGAAAAAGGAAACAGAAGAACGAAATGAAACTCCCAGAGAGCAAGTTTTGCAATTAATGGAAGAGGGTACAGAGAAAAAAGAAGCCATTAAGCAGGTAGCGCAGCGCATGGGCGTACCCAAAAATGAAATTTATATGGAGGTTACGGATCTTTGAAATATAAATATCAAATGCATATGCATACCTATCCGTGCAGTAAATGCGCAAGAATGAACTTTGAGCAGCTGCTGGAAGCGCTTTCTGCTGGAGGATATAGCGGCGGTGTGATTACCAACCATTTTTTATCCGGAAATACCGGCATTGATCGCGGCCTGAAATGGGAGGCGTTTGTGCAGGAATATGAAAAAGATTTTGAATACGGTAAAAAGATAGCAAAAAATTATGGGCTGAATATTTTATTTGGTTTAGAGGAAAATGTAGGTCAGGCAAAGGAAATTTTGTGTTATGGCATTACACCGGAATTTCTTTATCAGCATCCGGAATTAAGAAAAGGCGGATTGCAGAGATGGAGCATGCTGATTCACCAGGAGGGCGGTATATGTGTACAGGCACATCCCTTTCGACATAGAGATTATATCAGATGTCCGGGACTGCTGGATATTCAATATCTTGACGGAATAGAAGTATACAATTTTAATAATGATTTTGCTGATAATATGTCCGCGGAGCAATTTGCCGCAGAAAATCCGAATATGATTTTTGTTTCCGGCGCGGATGCCCATACGCCGGAGCTGGTTTGCTGCGCAGGTATTGAGACGGAAAAGGCTATATTCAATGAAAAGCAATTAGCGCAGGTGCTAAAGCAGGGCAGCTATAGAATGATTTTTGAGAAGGAAAAGTAAGAGAAAATAAATTTTACACAGGACTGTTGTAATGAAACAGTGAGAATTTGTAAAAATATATATCCCTTCAGCGGAGAAAAATTAACAGAATACAAGAAAAGATGATTTTAAAAAGCCCAACAAGCAATTTAAAAATCATCTTTCACTGTGTATTCTCGCCTTTTGAATCAGCAGATCTTATTTGACATCTTTTGCAGCATCATTGATTTTTTCCAGGCATGTTTTGCAAATGGATTTCCCATCATAGACAACAATGCCGTCGGTGTTGTTGCAGAAGATGCAAGCCGGCTGATATTTTTTGATAACGATTTGATCATCGTTTACAAAAATTTCAACCGAATCATCTACGGTAAGATCGTAGATTCTTCTCAGCTCTTTGGGGATCACAATTCTCCCCAGTTTGTCAATGGGCCTTACAATTCCTGTTGCTTTCATGTTGATACCTCCGACCGAGATTTATTTTCCACAGTTATTGCATGCTTTTACAATAATTGTTAAAAACTACAATAAACTACAAATTTTGCAAAATAACGAAAGAAAAAAGCGACCGTGAACCGCAGCCGCTGTTTTCGCAAAAGTAAAATTAAGCCATTTTATTAACGGCTACTGCCAACTGCGATTTTTTATGTGCGGCAGCGTTCTTATGAAGAACACCCTTAGATGCCGCTTTATCGATGACGGCTGACATGCAAGGAAGCATTGCTTGTGCCTCTGCCTTATCACCAGACTGCACAACGGCATAAAACTTTTTAAGATTTGTTTTCATTGCAGATTTGATACTGCGGTTGCGTGCTTGCTTTTTTGCCGTGACTTTAATTCTTTTTTTTGCAGATTTGATATTTGCCATGGTACTCACCTCTTTGTATAATCATTCATTAACGTTGATATTGTACCATGAAGAAAAAAATTTGGCAAGGAATTTTTTGCGGAATATAGAACATTTCGTTATTTTGTATAAATGAAGTATAACAAGCGCATAATTAAAACCGTAATATACAGAAATTAGGAGATATTCTTATGCGCTACAGAACCGATTTAGCAAAAGAAGCTTGTGAAGGGTTAGAAAATGAAGAAGGAATTCGCAGTGAAGAGTTTCACAGTTATGGAATTCAAGGGAACAGGGTGAGCATACTCTCTGCTGCTGCGGCTCAGAAAGCAGGAAAGTCTATAGGCAAATATATTTCCGTAGAAAGTAATGCGATACTTGATCGTGATATTGAACAATATCAGTCTATCAGTATGGCATTGGCTGATGAGCTTAAACAAATGCTTTCCGAACTTGGAGAAAAAGATACCGTATTGGTTGCGGGGCTGGGCAATAAAACGATGACGCCGGATTCTATCGGACCCAAAACAGTAAATAAAACGTTTGTTACGCGGCATATTTTTCAATATTTACCAAAGCAGATTGATGAACGTATGCGGCCGGTGTGTGCTTTGGCACCGGGAGTATTGGGAGTAACGGGTTTAGAGAGCGCAGATATTATTTCCAGTGTTTGCAAAAAGGCAGACATCAAGGCTGTTATTGTGATCGATGCATTGGCGGCCAGGCGCAGCGAACGGATTTTTTCTACTTTTCAGATGACGGATGCGGGAATAGAACCGGGTGCTGGAGTGGGAAATAAGCGCAGCGCTTTGAACCGAGCTGCTTTGGGAATTCCGGTGATTGCCATAGGAATTCCTACCGTAGTATATGCTTCTACTTTAGTGTATGACGCCGTGGAGGAACTTTTAGTATCGGCTACCGGGCAAAAGGAAGAAGTTGTACGAGATGCCGCGGAAAAGGCTGCAACGCAAAAAATGCAGGATATGGTGGTAACACCGAAAGAAATTGATGTAATTGCGGAGGATAGCGCCAAGATATTGGCCGATGGAATTAATCTTGCTTTGCATCGGGATATTTGTTTGGATGAAATTGCAGAATACATGTTCTAAAAAATTTTTTTGTAAATATACTATGGTATAGGATCAGTACAAAGGGGGATACACATGAGAAAATGGACATGCTGCATTATATCGGCGATATTGATTCTCTCCGTTATATTTGTGCAAAAGGGAAATCCGGCTGTTACGCTCAGTCATGATGCGGCAGATCCCGCGGTAAACAGTAATTTGGCCGACAAATTGGTTGATGGCGTCTTGGAAATGTTTATGGGGCTCAGCCGGGATGAACCTGCGAGTAAGGAAATTCTTATCGATCTTTCTCACGGTGAAATTTCGCAGGAAATGCAAGTGGAGATTGAACGAATCAAAAGCGAGGTTATTCAAGAAAGTCAACAAACGCCTCAGCCTCAAGCGTCGGAGCCGCCCGCGGAGAAAAAACCTTCGGTACTGTTGTATCATACGCACACCGATGAGGCTTTTTTGAAGGGTGATCAGGATTACGTGGAAACCAGCGCCGGCAGAACGCTGAATCCGGATTACAGTGTGGTACGCGTGGGAAAAACGCTGAAAACGGCTTTGGAACAATACGGCTTTTCGGTAATTCATGATCAAACGGATAATGTTTCGGCAAGTTTTAAGGATGCCTATCAAACCAGTTATAATACGATAAAAAAATATATTGGCAGTGTGGATATATACATAGATATGCATCGGGATGCCTATATGGGACGAGAGCCTAATTTTTTAAAGAATGGTGAGCGGGAATACGCTTATGTATGCTTTGTTGTTGCCAATGGCGAGAATTATACACAAAAGCCCAATTGGCAGGAAAATTATAAGCTGGCCTTACAGTTGACCAATAAACTGAATGAGCTTTGTCCGGGAATTGCAAAGGATATTATTTTTAAAAATGCACGTTTTAACCAACATATTTCCACTTCCTGCTTGTTAATTGAAATGGGAAATGAAAAAAATACGCTGGAACAGGTTAATGCGAGTGCTGAGATTGTGGCTCAAGCGTTTAACGAGATATATTAAATATATACTAAGCACTAAGGGAGTTGCTTTTCGGAAAGAAAGGATATACTTAAAAGGTAATCCTTTCTTTGTGTTGTACCTTTCCTCTAAGTCAAAAGGAAATTTTGAACAAAAAACAATATATGCTTAAATGTGCATAAAAACACTATAAAGAGATAATAGAATTATTCTGAAATTATGATGTTAAGGTCAATAAGAAGGTATAGAAATTAAGTTTTGAAGCGGAAATGCAATTGTTTTATATCATCAAGTATTTTCTCGCTTGTAAAAATTACAAAATAATAGTATAATATTTTTCGGAAAAAAGCATAGTAAAGCAGGCGGTAATAATATGAAAAAATTATGCGTTCTTTTAACTGTTTTATTTGTTCTGTTATATGTCCCTAAATTTTCAGCGTTAGGCAGCGGCGCGTATAGCTGTACGATCCTGGAAGAGGATATGAGCGATACGTCCTATCAAATCTATCTTTCCGGTTGCAGCGGTCATTATGATGCCGCCGGTGATTCGATTACACTTTATATTACCAATACCAGCGCGGAAGCCAAAAATTTTCAGGTTACGATTGGCTATAGCGGCGATCAGGTACAGACGACCGCGGAATCGGGA
Organism: uncultured Selenomonadales bacterium; assembly: GCA_905200615.1. Classification (GTDB taxonomy): domain Bacteria; phylum Bacillota; class Clostridia; order Christensenellales; family QALW01; genus UMGS1322. The sequence goes on from CAJKLB010000019.1 coordinate 12,108, forward strand.
TATGTAGTCTTGCAGCCGCAGGCAACGGGGAAATTTTTACTGCAAAATATTTCGCAATATCCGGAAAGAGCAAATGATGAGCTGGGATATGTGCCCAATTCGCATTTAAGCGGGAATTCGGTTGTGCGGGTACAAATTTCTCAGGTGCAGGAGGGAGATTCCTTTGTGATTTCCGGCCTTGACGGGTATGCTTCTGTACGAGATTCAAACTTTGGGGAGGTTTCTGCTCAGGCGTTACGTCCCTGTGCTTTTGATACGGAGGCGATCTTGAATGCAAAATTGGTTATTAAAGACGAGGAGTCTGAAGAGAGTTCACCGGAAGAGTTCGGTATTACGGCTGAACAGCCGAGTATTCAGATTATTGATACTTTTGTAATCCTGATCGTTTCTTCGGCCATCTTATGTGCCGGAGGATTGGCGATTTATTTATTTACCTATATAAGCAAACGGAGGCAGCAGAATGACGGAGAAGGAAAAATATAAGGATTGGTTGAATCACGAAAATCTTGATTCTCAGGTGCGCGCGCAATTAGAGGCGATGGCCGGGAATGAAAATGAGATATTTGAAAGTTTTTATCGTGACCTTGAATTCGGCACCGCCGGACTCAGGGGAATTTTGGGCGCCGGAACCAACCGTATGAATATCTATACGGTTGGAAAGGCTACACAGGGGTTTGCCGGCTATTTAAAAGAAAATTTTAAAACACCTTCGGTAGCCATCGCGTATGATTGCAGAAATAATTCTAAGCTGTTCGCTTGGGTAAGCGCAAGAGTGATGGCGGCCAACGGGATCAAAGTCTATATTTATCATGAACTGATGCCTACGCCCATGCTTTCGTATGCGGTGCGATATTATCATTGTGACGGCGGAATTGTAATAACGGCCAGTCATAATCCGGCGCAGTATAACGGATATAAAGTATACGGTCCTGATGGCTGTCAGGCCGGCCCCGAGATGGCAGACGCGATTTTAAAATATATCGATCAAGTAGGCGTTTTTGACGCGCAAATGGCACCGGAGGATGATGAGCATATAGAAATTATTCCTCAAAGTGTTATCGAAAATTATATTGATACGATTCTTTCACTCCGTGTTACAGAAGATAAAGACGCCGTAAAAGCGTTGAAAGTAGTATACACGCCTTTAAACGGCACCGGAAGAATGCCGATTGCGCGGGTAATGCAAAAGATAGGGCTCACACAGGTCTGTGTGGTGCCCGAGCAGGAAATGCCTGACGGTAATTTTCCTACCTGTCCGTATCCAAACCCTGAAAACAGAGAGGCTCTTGCTAAAGGAATTGAATTGGGCAAGACGGTGCAGCCGGATATTGTGCTGGCGACGGATCCGGATGCGGACCGCGTGGGAATAGCGGTAAATCATAAAGGGGAATACATTCTGATTACCGGAAATGAAATGGGCGTGCTGATGTTGGATTATATTTGTCGAGTCAGGCTGGCAAACGGAACAATGCCTAAAAATCCGGTAGCGGTAAAAACTATCGTTACGACGGCTATGGTAGATGAGGTAGCGGCGTATTATCATGTGAAGCTGGAAAGCGTGCTTACCGGTTTTAAATTTATCGGTGAAATTATTTCTGCACTGGAGTCACAGGGCAGAGCGGAGGATTATCTTTTAGGATTTGAGGAAAGCTATGGCTATCTTGCCAGCGGCCATGTTCGGGATAAGGACGCCGTTAGTTCCTCTTTGCTGATTTGCGATATGGCTGCTTATTACAAAAAGCGGGGAAAAACATTGATTGATGTTTTGGAAGAGCTTTCTGAAAAATTTGGATATTATAAAAACTGTACGGTAAGCTTTTCATTTGAAGGGGCTTCCGGTATGGAAAAAATGAACGGGATCATGGAATCTTTCAGAAGAAATATGCCAGCGGAAATCGCCGGCATCCGGATTACGGAGAGCAGTGATTATCTTGCGTCCGTTACCGTGAATCAGGACGGACGAAAAGCCATTTCTCTGCCTAAATCCAATGTTTTGGGGTATAAACTCAGTGACGGCTGTTCTTTTGTGATACGGCCTTCCGGTACGGAGCCAAAGCTGAAAGTTTATATTTTTGCTAAAGCGGATTCGCCGCGGAAGGCGCTTGAAAAAATCGATACACTGAAGCAGGCTTTGAGCGCTATGATTCAATAAACACCAAAGGGTATGCGCAAAAAAAAGCGCTGCCCTTTCAATATTTTACCGTAGAAAAGGAGAATGTGTTTTGTTATCTGTTGCGATATTAGGTGCCGGAACGTGGGGAATTGCACTTGCCAGAATGCTGTCTTTGTGCGGAAAACAAGTAACGGTATGGTCTGCTTTTGAGAGCGAGATTCAGAATCTTTCCCTTACGCGGAAACATCCTAAACTTGAAAAAATGTGTATTCCGGAAAATATTTGTTTTACCGGTAATATTGAACAGGCCTGCGGCGGAAAGGACGTTATCGTATTTGCAGTGCCGTCTCCTTTTGTAAGAACTACAGCGGCCAAAGCGGCGCCGTTTGTAAAAAAAGAGCAGATTATCGTTGATGTGGCTAAGGGAATAGAAGCGAATACGTTGATGACGCTTACGGAAGTTATTCATGATGAAATAAAAACGGAGGTAAAAATCGCCGCACTTTCGGGACCGACTCATGCGGAGGAGGTAGCGATAGACCTTCCCACGACGATTGTGTCGGCTTGTGAGGATATCCAAACGGCGGAATTTGTCCAAAAAGTTTTTACAAGTCCGTTTATGCGGGTGTATACCAATAGTGATAAAAAAGGTGTGGAGATTTGCGGAGCCTTAAAGAATATTATTGCGCTTGCCGCGGGAATATCTAAAGGACTTGGCTATGGAGATAACGCTAAGGCGGCAATCATTACCCGTGGAATTGCCGAGATTTCAAGACTGGGGATAGCTATGGGATGCAATCGTCAGACTTTCAGTGGATTAGCCGGCCTCGGCGATTTAGTGGTGACTTGTACCAGCGAGCACAGTCGAAATCATCAGGCGGGCGTGCTTTTAGGGCAGGGATATTCCGCGCAGCAGGCGGTTGAAAAGGTAGGAATGGTTGTGGAAGGAATCAATACGCTTCCGGCGGCTTTACAGCTCAGCAAGTTGTATTCGGTGGAGCTTCCGATTGTGTACAGTGTGAATGAAATTGTCAATCACGGCTTGGAACCGCGGCTTGCGGTAAATGCTTTGATGGACAGAAAATTGAAAAAGGAACATTAACGCCGCAAAGGTCATATATTGGCATTGATTATTGGTTGAGGGAAAATACAGCTCCTTTTTTAATAGAAAATTATACGGTGTAAGGATTGTAACTTATGGATCAGGTACAGGAATTAAAACAAAAAAAGATGACTACGGAGCCGGTAGGCAGATTGGTATGCGCTATGGCGGTCCCTACCATTATCAGCATGCTGATTTCCTCTATTTATAATATGGCGGATACTTATTTTGTGGGAAAGCTCAATGATATCAGCGCTACCGGCGCGGTAGGAGTAGTCTTTTCTTTTATGGCCATTATACAGGCAGTGGGATTTTTCTTCGGTCACGGTTCGGGAAATTACATATCGCGCCAACTTGGGAAAAACAATACCGAAAGCGCGGAAATTATGGCATCTACGGGATTTATATGGTCATTTATTTTCGGCCTTATTATTATGGCCGTAGGCTTTCTTTTCCAAAGCAGTATTGTGTGGGCGCTGCAGGCTACCGAAACAATTTATCCTTACGCAATGGAGTACATAACGTATATTTTAATTGCCGCGCCTTTTATGTGCGGTTCTTTGGTTTTGAATAATCAACTCCGCTTTCAGGGTAGTGCTTTCTATGGCATGATCGGTATCACTTCCGGCGGAATTTTGAATATGATATTGGATCCCATCTTTATTTTTACTTTTCAGCTCGGTGTATCCGGTGCGGCCGCGGCTACAATGATCAGCCAAATGATCAGCTTTTTTATTCTGCTGATTATGGTTCATAAAAGCGATGCCATTAAAATAAAAATTAAAAACTTTTCTTTTGCTTTTCGGTGGTTTAAAGAAATATTCCGAGGAGGAATTCCTTCGCTTTGCCGTCAAGGCATCGGCAGCGTTTCTACGATGTGTTTGAACGCCGGTGCCGGCTATGTAGGGGTCATTATGGGAACGGGCGATGCGCCGATTACCGCGATGACGGTTGTTACTAAAATTATCTATTTTGCCTCTTCGGCTTTGATCGGCTTTGGTCAGGGATTCCAGCCGGTATGCGGATATAATTACGGTGCGGGACTTTATCAAAGGGTCAGAAAGGCTTTTTGGTTTTGCGTAAAAACTTCTTCTGTTGTGCTGCTGGTGTTTTCGGTTTTGGGAATTCTCTTTGCGCCTTGGCTGATTGCTTTTGTTCAAAATGAACCGGAGGTCATTGCGTTTGGAACGATTTCTCTTCGGTATCAATGCGTTACCTTTGCATTGAGCGGGTGGATCGTTATGTGCAATATGATGCAGCAAACCATGGGAAAGGCTGTGCGGGCATCTATTTTAGCACTTTCCAGACAGGGACTTACCTTTATTCCTTTGGTACTGTTGCTGCCTCGAATTCTGGGACCTTTGGGATTACAGATCGCGCAGCCTATTGCGGATATTCTGACGTTTGCTATTGCTATACCCCTGCAGATCAGTATTTTAAAAGAAATGCGCAGACAGGAAAAAGAGCTGCAGTAGTTTTTTCCTTTTTGGTAAATTAAAAATGATAAAAAGGTTTTAAGATCTAAAAATAGAAAAGAGCAGAAAAACAGCCGTTTCTCTGCTTTTAATTTTTTGGTCAGATAAGATAAAAAAGATATTTTATATATGCACATTTGAACATACATATTATATCTTATAAAAAAAGATGGCAGCGTAAGTCTTCTTATCAATAAATAAAAACAAATCGCTTTTAGGTTAAAAACATTCGGATAGTAAAAAGCGGCGTGGTTTTTCCCTCTAAAATACCCTTTTTTCCAGAAAGGAAAATTTTAGGACTGCACACCATCGTCACTGATATTGTTTGATTGCTTTTTTAAAATAATTTGTGATTGGATTTTTTTATAAGTTATTTTTTTCGTTTTTATCAATGAAAAAATGTGGCGTTGCTACCGTGAAAAATCATATTGAAAGCGTGATCTTTGGGGGTAAAAGCAGTGTTTTAAAATGCTTTTACGAAAGAATTGATGATTAAAAAAACGGCGAAACGGATGTCGGGAAAAATAAAAAATCAGATTTTCCTGTGTGGCTATTTGATTTTTTCAGTGTATATCTACGGTTGATATTATGGCGGGAGGTTACTGCTTATCTGCACGAAATCACCGGAAATGCTGATTTTGTAAAAATTTCGTAAAGCCCATGGGGATATTTTATCGGATGGCAAAAGAAATAAAATTTTAATAACAGCGTTTTTTCACCATTGCCTGATCATCTTTTTAAGGAGGAAGAAAAATTTTTTTCAGCGGTAGGGAGCATGCTTTTTGCTTGTAAAAGATTTGCCGCAAAGGAATGCGGCAAATGAACGGTTTTTTACGGCATGATTTAAATTTCGGTAGGATTTTCCGGATCGGCGTAATCAAGATTATCCAAGCATTTTCCCGCGCCTAAGGCAACGCAGGAGACGGCATCATCAGCAACATAGCAGTTTAGGCCGAAAGACGAGGAAATCAGTTTATCCAACCCGAACAGCAGGGCGCCGCCGCCGGTTAAAACGATACCGCTTTCCACAATATCGGCGGCAAGTTCGGGAGGGGTATCATCCAGAACTTTATGGATTTCCGCAATAATCAAAGAAAAGCATTCTTCCAGTGCCTCGCGAATTTCTTCAGAGGAAACCTCTATACTTTTCGGCAGGCCGGTGAGTAAATTCCGTCCCATGACTTCCGAATAAAGAATTTCATTTCTGGGCCACGCGGTGCCGATATTAATTTTCAGCATTTCCGCTGTGCGCTCGCCGATCAAAAGATTATGTTTCCGTCTCATATATTTTACAATGGCGTCGTCCATTTTATTTCCTGCCATTTTCAGGGAAGTGCTGATTACACAAGAACCTAAGGAAAGAATGGCGATATCTGTTGTTCCTCCGCCGATATCTACAATCATAGATCCGTGCGGTTTAAAAATATCTAAATCGGCGCCGATCGCGGCGGCACGCGGCTCTTCCATGATATAAGTGCTTTTAGCGCCTAAGCGCTGAGCAGCACCCATGACCGAACGGCGTTCTACATCCGTAACGCCGCTGGGCACGCAGATAATAATGCGCGGCTTGAAAAGGCTGCGCTTAGGCAGAGCTTTTTTCATGAAAAGCTGCAGCATTTCTTGGGTGATATCACAATCGGAAATTACACCGTCACGCAGGGGACGAACTACGGAAATGCTCTCGGGCGCGCGTCCGAGCATTTTTTGCGCTTCAAAGCCTACGCCTTGAACCTCGTTGGTTTCATTTTCTATAGCAACCACACTGGGTTCCCGTAAAACGATTCCCTTGCCTTTTACGTAAATCAAAACGGTGGCCGTACCTAAATCAATGGCAATATCCTGCCTTTTAAAAAACATAAAAAAACCTCTTATTTCTATTTGTTCAAACAAAGAAAATATATTTGGTCCGCGCTGAAAGACTTTTTATTCGCACCTTTTTTAAGAAAAACTTTCCTGCGTTATTATATCACAGGTTTTTCATATATTCAAGTAAATATCTTTCCCTCTATGTAGATTTTATGATATAATATCTTTGGTGATGATATGATTTCCATGGAGAATTATGCGGAAATTTTGAAAAAATTAGAGGAAGCCTCAGATCCGAAATATCAGGCGTTTCAAGCGCGGCTGCTTCCGGGTGCAAATGTAGCCTACGGCGTGCGTGTTCCGCAGCTTAGAAAAATGGCAAAGGATATTCTAAAACAAGATTGGAAAAAGTTCTTAAGGATCGCCAGAGATGACAGCTATGAAGAACAGATGCTGCAAGGGTTTGTCCTTGCGCTTTGCCCGCAGGAATTTGAGCAAAAGTTTGCGGCGTTTTGTCGGTTTACTCAAAGAATAAAGGATTGGGGTGTATGCGACTGCACCTGCGCGGCGTTTAAGGAGATTAAAGCGCATAGGGAAGAGATCTTTGGAACTTTAGAAGAAATGACACGATCAACATATGAATTTTCAGTACGAGCGGCCTTGGTCGTTTTCCTTGACTATTTTGCCGATTCTGTGTATATTGATAGAGTACTTGCCTGCATTGTCTCGTGCCGGCATTCGGGCTATTACGCAAAAATGGCTGCCGCTTGGGCGCTTTCGGTGCTGTTTTTGACGGACCATACAAAAACAACTGCCGCTATTTGCCAGATGGATGCCTTTATACAAAAACAGACGGTGAAAAAAATAAAGGACTCATACCGGATTTCTTATGAAAATCTACAAATATTGCAGCAGCGGCTCAGTACGCTTCCGTCAGAATAGGCACTGCGGCTGCGATAAAGGCATATGCTGTAATATGGCTGCGGCTTCATGACCGTATGCCTTGATTATATAAATCAAAGTAGGAGAAAAATATGTTTAAACAACTGAATGAACTGCTTACCGCTTATAAAGAACGCGACCCCGCGGCAAGAAGCAAAATCAGTATTTTTTTGCTTTACCCCGGTGTGCGGGCGGTGATTGATTATCGTATAGCCCATTGGTTTTATCAGCATGGGCATTTCTTTATTGCACGCTATATTTCTCAGCATTCTCGGCGGATTACGGGAATTGAGATTCATCCGGGCGCTCAAATCGGCAGACGTCTTGTGATTGATCACGGAATGGGGGTTGTTATCGGTGAAACCACGGTTATCGGTGATGATTGCCTGCTGTATCAGGGGGTAACGCTGGGCGGCTCGGGAAAAGAAAAAGGAAAAAGACATCCCACGTTGGGCAATCATGTGCTTGTAGGCGCGGGAGCAAAGATTCTGGGCTCTTTTAAGGTGGGGGATCACAGCCGTATCGCCGCCAATGCGGTGGTATTGAATGAGATTCCGGATCATGCTACGGCAGTGGGAGCGCCGGCAAAGGTAGTACGCGTAGCCGGGGAAAAGGTGGAAATGCTGGATCATGTTCATATACCTGATCCTATTGCACAGGCACTGAAAAAGCTTTCGGACAGGATTGACGAATTTGAAAAAAAATAATACCGTTGCTTTTCGGCTCAGGTCCTTTTTCTCTGAGCCGATTTCTTTTCTCGGTGTTGGATTTCATCAAAAGAGAAATACGAAAAATAACGAATTTTATTGCGATAAGTATATTTTTTGTGTATAATAGTACATGTTAAAACTTCATCAAAAACAGGTATTGTTTTATGGAAAATAAAAATGTTTCGATTCAAACACTGCGCAGACTGCCGATCTATCTTCATTATTTAAAAACGGTTAAAAATATGCCCAATATTTCTGCAACGCTGATTGCCGAAGCATTGGGGTTAAATGATGTTCAGGTCAGAAAGGATATCGGTTCTGTCAGCGGCAGCGGCCGCCCGAAAACAGGATATGTTACTTTGGAGCTGATTCGGGAGATTGAGGCCTATTTAGGCTGCGGAGAGGATAATAAAACCGTTCTGATCGGTGCGGGAAATTTGGGGAAAGCTCTGCTTTCCTATAATGGCTTTTTAGATTACGGCCTGGATGTAGTGGCTGCTTTTGATGTGGATTCTGCTGTTATAGGAAGTGATATCGGAGGTAAACCCGTGCTTTCTATGGCACATTTAGGCGAGATTTGTAAAAAATATTCCATTAAATTAGGAATCATTACGGTGCCCGCCGCCGCGGCGCAGACGGCTTGTGACGAATTGGTTTCCTATGGGGTTGAGGCTATATGGAATTTCGCGCCTACGGTTTTAAAGGTTCCCGCCGGTGTTTTGGTGGAAAATGAGAACCTTGCTTCTTCTTTGGCAGTACTTTCCAAACATTTGAAGCAGGCGACGAGAGAGGAAAAAATTAAATGAATCTTCTTCATTTAAAATACGCGATAGAAGTGGCTAAAACAGCATCTATCACCAAAGCGGCCGAAAATTTGTTTATGGGGCAACCTAATTTAAGCCGGGCGATTAAAGAACTGGAGGAATCCCTGGGATTTGATATTTTTAGGCGCACATCAAAGGGAATTGTTCCTACGGCCCAAGGGGAAGAATTTCTTGAACAGGCAAGAAGTATTCTTTCTCAGGTGGAAGCTGTAGAAAAAATGTATAGGACTTCTAAAACCGATACACATAATTTTTCGGTTTCCGTGCCCAGAAGCAGCTATATTTCATACGCGTTTACCCGGTTTGCCGAAAATTTAAATCGTCAGGAATGTTCCGGAATTTATTATAAAGAAACCGATTTTACCCGTACACTCAGCGATGTGGTTAATGCCGATTATAAACTTGGAATTTTGCGGTATCCGGCGGCATATGATAAAAATTTAAAAAGTATGCTGGATGAAAAAGGATTGATTGTTGAACTGATTTGTGAATTTGATCCGATGGTTGTGGTGTCAAAAGACAGCAATCTGGCGCAAAAAGAAGAGTTGAAGCCGGACGATTTGGAAAATCAAGTAGAAATTATAGGCGCGGAACCCTATGTCCCTTCGGTGGTTGATATGAAAAAAGACGGACATCGTTTAAAAAAGAAAGAACAGATCTCTGTATTTGATCGAGAAAGCCAATTTGAAGTTCTTTCTCAGCTGCCGCAGACGTTTATGCTGGAAGCGCCGATTTCCCCGGATCTTTTGCAAAAATTCGGGTTGGTTCAAAAAAGATATTCGGCAGGTAAACAGCGGTTTCGCGACGTGCTGATTTTTAAAAAGGAATATCGTTTCACGCCCGTGGATATTCGATTTCTTGAGGAGTTGACGCAGAGCAAACGACTTTTTATAAAATAATAATATATCGATAAAAGCATATCGATATATGGCTTTTGCATTTCACATTTTAAATCGGGAATATTAAAATATTGTGAGAGTCAATAGAATAACGGAGGGTAAAATATGAAAGCAAAAACATATCCGATTATTGACAGCGTTGAAAAGCTGGAAGAACGGTTAAAAAGCGTAAAAGCTGCGCAAAAAGAATACGCTGTGTTTTCACAGCAAAAAGTGGATGAAATTTTTAAAGCAGCGGCTATGGCTGCCAACAAAGCTCGCATTTATTTGGCAAAACTGGCGGTGGAAGAGACGGGCATGGGCGTTGTGGAGGATAAAGTTATTAAAAATAACTATGCTTCGGAGTATATATATAACGCTTACAAAAACATTAAGACCTGCGGTATAGTAGAAGAAGATGAAGCCTACGGCATAAAAAAAATTGCGGAACCGGTTGGCGTGATCGCGGCGGTGATTCCGACAACCAATCCTACCTCTACGGCAATTTTCAAAACGCTGCTTGCGTTGAAAACCCGAAACGGTATTGTAATCAGTCCTCATCCCAGGGCGAAAAAAAGCACGATAGAAGCAGCGAAAACAGTGCTTGAGGCGGCTGTCGCTGCCGGAGCGCCAAAAGATATTATCGGCTGGATTGATATTCCTTCTTTAGACATGACCAATTATATCATGAAGGAGTGTGATTTGATCTTGGCTACCGGCGGCCCGGGTATGGTTCGGTCGGCTTATTCAAGCGGAAAGCCGGCAATCGGCGTGGGCGCGGGAAATACGCCCGCGATTATTGATGAAAGCGCGGATATCGTGTTGGCGGTAAGCTCCATTATTCATTCAAAGACCTTTGATAACGGCATGATCTGTGCTTCGGAGCAATCGGTTATCGTGGCAAAAGAAATCTATGCGGCCGTTAAAAAAGAGTTCACAGTGCGCGGCTGCTATTTTCTCGGGGAAGAGGAACTTGAAAAAGTGCGCAAGACCATTATTATCAACGGCGCACTCAACGCTCATATCGTAGGACAGAGCGCGTTTCATATCGCCGCGCTTGCCGGAGTAACGGTGCCGGAGAATACGAAGATTCTTATCGGTGAGGTGGAAAGTGTGGAATTGAGCGAAGAATTTGCTCATGAAAAGCTTTCTCCGGTTCTGGCAATGTACCGGGCCGAGACAATAGAGGATGCTTTTGACAAGGCGGAACGCCTCATTGCTGACGGCGGATATGGGCATACCTCTTCCATTTATTTGGATACCGTGACGCAGCGGGAGAAACTGGAGAAATTTGCAAGCAGAATGAAAACCTGCCGTATTGTAGTGAATACACCTTCCTCTCATGGCGGCATCGGTGATTTATATAATTTTAAGCTGACACCTTCGCTGACGCTTGGGTGCGGAAGCTGGGGAGGAAACAGTGTTTCGGAAAATGTGGGAGTCAAGCATTTGCTGAATATTAAAACCGTTGCCGAAAGGAGAGAAAATATGCTTTGGTTCCGCGCACCGGAAAAAGTTTATATCAAAAGAGGATGCTTGCCCGTTGCCTTGGATGAACTGGGCAGTGTGATGAAGAAAAACAAAGCGTTTGTGGTTACTGACAGCTTTTTATATAAAAACGGATATACTCGGGAAATCGAAAAAAAATTGGAATCCATGGGGATTGCTTATACTGTGTTTTTCGACGTAGAGCCTGATCCTACATTGGCTTGCGCGCAGGAAGGCGCGAAAAGGATGGCAGTTTTTGAGCCGGATGTCATTATTGCGGTGGGAGGCGGCTCTGCCATGGATGCTGCAAAGATCATGTGGGTACTCTATGAACACCCGGAGGCGGATTTTATGGATATGGCCATGCGGTTTATAGATATCCGGAAACGAATTTATACGTTCCCTAAAATGGGGGAGAAAGCGTATTTTATTGCCGTCCCCACCAGCGCGGGAACAGGATCGGAGGTTACTCCTTTCGCGGTGATTACCGACGGGGAAACCGGTGTGAAGTATCCTTTGGCCGATTATGAATTGATGCCTGATATGGCGATAATTGATGCCGATATGATGATGAATGCGCCCAAAGGACTGACCGCCGCGTCCGGTATTGACGCCGTAACCCATGCGCTGGAGGCTTATGGCTCTATGATGGCTACCGATTATACCGACGGCCTTGCGCTGCAGGCGTTAAAGATACTTTTCCGGTATTTGCCGCGTGCTTATGAAAACGGTTCTGCGGATCCGGAGGCCAGAGAAAAAATGGCCAATGCGGCAACAATGGCCGGTATGGCTTTTGCTAATGCCTTTTTGGGCGTTTGCCATTCCATGGCGCATAAACTCGGTGCCTTTTTTCATTTGCCTCATGGTATTGCCAATGCTTTATTGATTTGTCAGGTGATGCGGTTTAATGCTTCTTCCGCACCGGCCAAAATGGGTACGTTTTCACAATATGCGTATCCGCATACGCTGCAGCGCTATGCGGAAATAGCGGATACTCTCGGTGCGGGGGGGCAAAATGATGAGGAGAAATTTGAAAATCTTTTAACAATGCTGCATCAGCTGAAAGAAAAAATAGGAATAAAACCGGCAATCAAAGATTATGTTCCTGACGAGGAGGCGTTTTTGAAGAAGTTGGATGAAATGACGGAGCAGGCATTTGATGATCAATGCACAGGAGCGAATCCAAGATATCCGCTGATGAGTGAGATCAGACAAATGTATTTAGATGCATATTACGGAAAATAAGGAGGAATCTTGATATGGCATTTCAAGCTGATAAGGTAATCGCGGTACGAACCAGAAAAATTGTTTACCGTGACGGCGATACCGTTATTAAGGTTTTTGATAAAAACTATCTGAAATCCAGCGTGCTGAATGAAGCGCTTAACCATGCGCGCATTGAGGAAACAGGATTGCGAATTCCCAAATTGCTGGATGTACTGAAAGTGGACGAAAAGTGGGCGATTCAAACCGAGTATATCAGCGGGAAAACGCTGCAGCAGCTGATGGACGAACACCCGGAAAAAATGGATGAATATTTGGAGCTGTTTTTAAATCTTCAAATGGAGGTTCATTCCAAAACCTCGCCGCTTTTGAATAAGCTGAAAGATAAGCTGCATCGGGAAATCTGCCAGACAACGCTGGATGCTACTACTCGCTATGAATTGCATACGCGCCTGGAAGCGATGCCAAAGCATAAAAAGGTATGCCATGGCGATTTCAATCCTTCCAATATTATCATCAATGAAAAGGAAGAGCCGTATATTATTGACTGGGCGCATGTCGCTCAGGGAAATGCTTCGGCGGATGTGGCCAGAACGTATCTGCTGTTTTGTTTGGAAGGAAAAGAAACGTTGGCGGAAAAATATTTGGAAGGCTTTTGTGAAAAAAGCGGAACGGAAAAACGTTATGTGCAAAATTGGCTGCCGATCGTAGCGGCGGCGCAGTCCGTAAAGGAAAATATAGAGGAACGCGAACTTCTGCTTAAATGGGCAGATGTTGTAGATTACGAATAAGGAGATTATTTTATGAAAATTACTGTTTGCATTGGCAGTTCCTGTCATTTAAAGGGATCCCGTCAGGTAGTGGAAAAATTGCAGGAACTGATTACGGAGAAGGATCTTGCCGGTAAAATTGAACTTGCCGGCACCTTCTGCATGGGAAAATGTCAAAATAACGGAGTGAATGTTTGCATTGACCAGGAAAGCTTTTCCGTTTTGCCTGACGGCGTGCAGTCGTTCTTTGAAAATGATGTGCTCAGTCGGCTGAAATAAAAGGGGAAATACATATGGCCGAATATTTAAAATTAAAAAAATCCAATTGTAAAAACTGCCATAAATGCATACGGCATTGTCCGGTAAAATCCATTAAGTTTTCAGGAAATCAGGCACACATTGTGAATGATGAATGTATTCTTTGCGGGCAGTGTTTTGTGGTATGCCCGCAAAACGCAAAGGAAATTTTGGATGAAACCGAATTGGTAAAGGTTATGCTTGCCGATCCGGCTGCTCCGGTCATTGCCAGCGTTGCCCCTTCCTTTATTGCTTATTTTGAAGGCAGCGGAATTCAGTCTTTCACACGGGCGCTGAAAAAACTCGGCTTCTTTGATGTGGAGGAAACCGCCTTAGGCGCTACACTTGTGAAGCGGGAATATGACCGGCTGCTGGAGAAGGGAGAACAGAGTATTCTTATCTCTTCCTGCTGTCATTCGGTGAATTTGTTGATTGGAAAGTACTATCCGGAGCTTTTAAAATATTTGGCACCGGTGCTTTCTCCTATGGCGGCGCATTGTAAGGATATAAAAAAGAGATATCCCGGCGCGAAAACGGTTTTTATCGGTCCGTGCCTTTCCAAAAAGGACGAAGGGCCTGCCAACGGTGTTGATGCCGTGCTGACTTTTGAGGAAATTTCTCAAATGCTTGATCGAGCGGGTATTGTGGTGGAAAAGGAGCCCGACAGCAGAACGGACAGCAAGGCGCGGCTGTTTCCCACGGTGGGAGGGATTTTGCGCTCGATGGACTGTAAAGCAGGAAAATACACTTATTTGACAGTAGACGGGGTAGAAAACTGTAAAGCGGCATTAGAAGATATCGCCGCGGGAAACGTGGAAAACTGCTTTATTGAGATGTCAGCCTGCGCGGGCAGCTGTATCGGCGGCCCCGTAATGGAAAAATATCGGAACTCGCCGGTAAAGCATTATATGGCCGTGAATCATTACGCGGGAAAAGAGGATTTTGCTATTGCTCAGCCCGAGGCGGAGGATTTAGCGGCTCAGCGTCCGTATATCGGCTGTGTTAAGCCCGAACCCAGTGAAAAAGAAATTGAAGATGTTTTAAAGAAAATGGGAAAGAACAAACCCGAAGATATGCTGAATTGCGGAACCTGCGGATATAATACCTGCCGGGAAAAAGCAATCGCCGTATGTCGGGGAAAAGCCGATATCAGCATGTGCCTTCCATACTTGATGGAACGATCAGAAAATTTTTCCAATACCATTTTAAATAATACGCCCAACGGAATTTTAGTGGTAAACGAAGATTTTGAAGTACAACAAATTAACGCAGCGGCAATGAAAATGCTGCATATTGCTTCTCCCGGTGACGTTTTGGGGGAAATGGTGGTACGCATTATGGATCCTGTTCCGTTTATTGAGGTGCTTGAAAACGGCAGGCGGGTGTGCAATCAGCGTGATTATTATGCGGAATATAAAAAATATTTTGAGCAAACCATTGTGCATGATAAAACATCCCATATGCTGATCAGCATTCTGCGCGATGTTACGGATGAGGAAACCCAGCGCCGAAAAAAAGAAGAGCTTGGCCGGCAGACGGCGGAAATTGCCGATAAAGTAGTGGATAAGCAGATGCGTATTGTTCAGGAAATCGCGTCTCTGCTGGGCGAGACTGCGGCGGAAACAAAAATAGCACTTACAAAATTGAAGGAGTCGATATCTAGTGGCGATGACGAATGAGCTTTGTGCCGATATCGGATATATGAGTCTCAATCATGCGGGAGAGCAGCTTTGCGGCGATCATATAGAAGTTGTGGAACAGGAGGATAATTCCACGGTTATTGTGCTGGCTGACGGACTTGGAAGCGGTGTAAAGGCAAGTATTCTTTCTACGCTTACCTCTAAGATTATTTCTACCATGATTGCCGCCGGCATGAAGCTGGAGGACGCGGTAGAAACCATTGCGGCTACCTTGCCGGTGTGCTCGGTGCGAGGCGTTGCCTATTCTACTTTTACAATTATGCGCATTGTGAACAACCGTCGGGCGGAAATTATTCAATATGATAATCCCAAAATGATTCTTTTGCGCGACGGCAAAAATTTTGAATATCCCGTAACGGAGATTGCCATCGGTGATAAAAAGATTCTGCGTTCGGAGATTTCCTTAAAGGAAAACGATGTTTTTATTATGATGAGCGACGGCGTGGTTCATGCCGGTGTCGGTGTTACATATAATTTCGGATGGAAGCGGGAAGATATCATTTCCTTTATGGAAGTGTTTTTCGGCGTGGGATTTACCGCCAAAACACTTACAAAAATTTTAATTGATGAATGCGATAAGCTATATGCCGGTGAGCCGGGAGACGATGCTACGGTGTGCACCGTGCGGATTCGTACGCGTGTTCCGATGAATCTTATGATCGGTCCGCCGTCAAATCGTGATGACTGCAAAAAGATGATGGCGCTTTTTTTTGCTAAGCAGGGAAAGCATATTGTATGCGGGGGAACGACATCCACGATTGTTTCGGAATATTTAAAGAAACCTATACGAACCAATTTGGTATTTAGTGATCCGGATATACCGCCTACTGCAGAAATAGACGGCGTTGATTTGGTTACGGAAGGCGTGATTACGATTAACCGGGTGCTGGAATATGCAAAGAATTATCTGGAAGATAACACTTCTTATGAGCAATGGAGCTGTAAGCAGGACGGCGCTTCAAAAATTGCGCGCATGCTGTTTGAAGAAGCAACCGATATTAATTTCTTTGTAGGACGCGCCGTGAATCCGGCTCATCAGAATCCGAATTTACCAATTAATTTTAATATTAAAATGCGGCTTGTGGAAGAGTTGGCTCAATGTTTAGGGAAAATGGGCAAACATATAAAAGTAAGTTATTTTTAATAGGTTTTCAGGAGAGAATAAATGAGAAAATTTGATACAAAAATTCAGCATTTAAAATATAAGGTGCTGCGTGAGGTGGCGCGTCACGCGTGGAAAGATGAACTCTTGGAGCATATTCATGATATTCCCAAGGAAATTATTCCGGGAAAGACGCCCACAATGCGTTGCTGCGTATATAAAGAGCGGGCTATTTTGGACGAACGTGTAAAGATGGCTATCGGGGGAGATAAAAAGAACCGTAATGTGATTCAGGTTATTGATATCGCCTGTGACGAATGCCCTGCCGGCGGATACAGCGTTACCGATGCCTGCCGAGGATGCTTGGCTCATCGGTGCGAGGATGTATGCCCGAAAAACGCCATTTCTTTTGATGAACAGCAAAAGGCGCACATTGATAAATCAAAATGTGTTAACTGCGGCAGGTGCGCGCAAGTCTGTCCGTATTCGGCAATTACCAACCGGAAAAGACCCTGTGAAAGCGCTTGCAAAATTAAAGCGATATCGATGGCAGAGGACGGAAGCGCGCAGATTGACGATGCAAAATGCATTGCCTGCGGGGCTTGCGTATATCAGTGTCCTTTCGGCGCGATTACCGATCGTTCCTTTATCTTGGATGTGATTGATATTCTGAAAAAAAGTGAAAATAATCAAAAATATAAAGTATATGCCGTTGTGGCGCCCAGTATTTCCAGTCAGTTTACCTATGCAAAGCTGGGACAGGTTATCAGGGGAATAGAGCAATTGGGTTTTTATCACGTAGTGGAAGCTGCGCTGGGGGCTGATATGGTAGCATATGCCGAGGCCGCCGAACTTGCTCAAAAGGGCTTTTTAACCAGTTCCTGCTGCCCTGCGTTTGTGGATTATATTGAAAAGCAATTTCCTCAGTTGAAAATGCATATTTCCCATAATCTTTCTCCTATGGCTACCATCGCAAAATATATTAAGGAAACCACCGATGGCGCAAAAGTTGTTTTTATCGGCCCCTGCACGGCGAAAAAGATGGAATTTCAAAAGGATTCGGTTCGGCCGTATATCGACAGCGTCATTACTTTCGAAGAGCTTCAGGCATTGTTTGACAGCCGTGATATTGATATTACGGTTTTGGAAGAGAGCAGCTTGGATAATGCTTCTTATTTCGGCCGTATTTTCGCACGCAGCGGCGGACTCTCCGATGCGGTTGCCCAAGGATTAAAGGAACAAAAAATAGAAAATTTTACGCTTGCGCCGATTGCCTGTGACGGCATAGAACAGTGCAGAGTGGCATTGCTGAAGGCTTCCAAGGGCAAGGCTGACGGAAACTTTATTGAGGGAATGGCTTGTGTCGGCGGCTGTATCGGTGGGGCGGGGTGCTTGACCCACGGGGAAAAGAATAAAGCCGAGGTGGATAAATACGGCAAAGAGGCCTATGAAAAAACAATTACCGAAGCCATATCGGTGTTAAAATAGAAATCGATATGTATGTATCGATATGCTGTTATATATAATAATGTATTTACAAAATTAAAAAAAAGGTGTATAATGCTTACAGTAATTGGAAAAACAATTACTGTAAAGAATAAATAAAAACGGAGGAATAAAACTATGGCAAGATTTACACTTCCAAGAGACATCTACTTTGGCGAAAATGCTATGGAGAACTTAAAAACTCTTAGCGGAAAAAAGGCAATTGTAGTAGTAGGCGGCGGCTCAATGAAGAAATTCGGCTTCCTTGATAAGGCAATAGGGTATCTGAAAGAAGCCGGTATGGAAGTTAAGCTGTTTGAAGGCGTTGAACCGGATCCCTCGGTAGAAACCGTTATGAAGGGCGCTGAGGTTATGCGTCAATTCCAGCCTGATTGGATCGTTGCCATCGGCGGCGGTTCACCGATTGACGCAGCAAAAGCCATGTGGGCGTTTTATGAGTATCCCGAAACAACTTTTGAATCCCTGTGTATTCCTTTTAATTTTCCGCAGCTCAGAACCAAGGCGAAATTCTGCGCGATTTCTTCTACCTCGGGAACGGCAACGGAGGTTACGGCTTTCAGTGTAATTACCGATTATGCGAAAGGGATCAAGTATCCTTTGGCTGATTTTAATATTACCCCTGATGTTGCTATTGTGGATCCGGAACTTGCACAGACTATGCCCAAAAAACTGGTTGCTCATACCGGAATGGACGCGCTTACCCATGCGATTGAGGCTTACGTTTCCACAGCGGCGTCCAGCTATACCGATGCTTTAGCCATAAAAGCAATTGAAATGGTTACCGCTTATCTGCCCTCTTCGTATAAGGGAAACAAAGAGTCCAGAGCGCAGATGCATGACGCGCAGTGCCTTGCGGGGATGGCGTTCTCCAACGCGTTGCTGGGGATCGTACATTCTATGGCGCATAAGACCGGCGCTGCCTTCCATGAGGGAGCGATGGCCGATCAGCATATTCCGCATGGCTGCGCAAACGCGATTTATCTTCCGTTTGTTATTAAGTATAACGCGCATGAGGCAAAAGCCAGCGCGCGTTATGCCGAGATCGCCAGAATGCTGGGCCTTGCCGGCAGCAGTGAAAAAGCGCTGACTGAAAATCTTTGCAAATTGATTGATGATATGAACACCGCCATGAATATTCCGCATACATTGCAGGAGTTCGGTGTGGATGAGAAAGAATTCCTTGCTAAGGTGGATGAGATTGCGGTCAATGCTGTAGGCGATGCCTGCACGGGATCTAATCCCAGAGCGATTACTCCGGAAGTTATGGCACAGCTTTTGAAATGCACCTATTACGGTACAGAGGTTGACTTTTAAATTCCGATGATTTTTTAATAACGGCTTCGGGAAAATGCCCGGAGCCTTTTCCTGCTTTGCGGGAGAAAGGATGAAAATATGTATAAAATTGTTGAAAAAAAGATCCTGAACCCCACGGTGACGATGATGCGTATCGAGGCGCCGCTGGTAGCAAGAAAGGCTGAACCCGGGCAGTTTATTATTCTGCGTGTGGATGCTGAGGGAGAAAGAATTCCTTTAACGGTTGCCGGCTATGATCGGGAGAAAGGATTCGTGGATATTATTTTCCAAATTGTAGGAGCAACGACCGCAAAACTGAATAGGAAAAACCAAGGCGATTACATTCAGGATTTTGTAGGTCCCTTGGGAAAACCTACGCATATAGAAGGACTAAAAAATGTTTGTATCGTTGGCGGCGGTGTAGGCTGCGCCATTGCACTTCCTGTAGCCAGAAAATTGCATGAAATGGGATGCCGGGTACATTCGATTATCGGATTTCGTAATAAGGATCTGCTGATTCTTGAAAAGGAATTTGCCGCGGCTTCGGATAAACTGACGGTTATGACCGATGACGGTTCCTATGGACGCAAGGGCGTTGTTACCGAGCCGTTAAAGGAAGCGTTGGAGGCGGGCGAGACCTATGATGAAATTATTACAATCGGACCGCTGATTATGATGAAATTTGTAGTGGCAACGGCGAAACCGTACAATGTAAAAACTACGGTTTCAATGAATCCGATTATGATTGACGGTACCGGTATGTGCGGAGGCTGCCGTCTTACCGTGGGTGGAAAAACAAAATTTGCCTGTGTGGACGGCCCTGACTTTGACGGCTATGAGGTAGATTTTGACGAGGCGATGCAGCGCGGTATGATATACAGCGATTTTGAAAAGCATGCGTATGAAGAAACTTGTAATCTTTTCAAAAAGGAGGTAGAATAATATGCCCGCGAATATGAATCCGAAAAAAAATCCTATGCCCTCTCAGGAGCCAAAGGTTCGTGCTCATAATTTTCTTGAAGTTGCTACCGGTTACAGCGAAGAAACCGCGCTTGATGAGGCTATGCGCTGCCTGAACTGTAAAAATATGCCGTGCGTTTCCGGGTGCCCTGTAAAAATTCATATTCCCGCTTTTATTGAGAAAATTAAAGAAGGAGATTTTGAGGCGGCGTATCAAATTATATCTCAGTCCTCCAGCCTTCCGGCAGTGTGCGGCCGAGTTTGTCCCCAGGAAACGCAGTGTGAGGCTAAATGTGTGCGCGGCATTAAGAACGAACCGGTAGGCATCGGCCGTTTGGAACGCTTTGTGGCCGATTGGCATAACGATCATGTACAGGCGGACCCTGTGGTGCCCGCGTCAAACGGACATCGGGTAGCTGTGGTGGGGTCAGGACCGTCCGGTCTTACCTGTGCCGGTGATTTGGCGAAAAAAGGATACAAGGTCACGGTCTTTGAGGCGCTTCATTTGGCAGGCGGTGTTTTGGTTTACGGAATACCGGAGTTTCGTTTGCCCAAGTCTATTGTTCAAAAAGAAGTGGATACCCTGAAAAAACTGGGTGTAGACATTGAGACCAACGTGGTAATCGGAAAAACGATTACGGTAGACGAACTTTTTGATATGGGTTATGAAGCGGTATTTATCGGATCCGGCGCAGGACTGCCGCGTTTTATGGGTATTCCGGGAGAATCTCTAAAGGGTGTATATTCCGCCAATGAATTTCTTACCCGCAGCAATTTGATGAAAGCGTATCGTCAGGATTCTGACACGCCGATTATGAAGGCAAAGCGAGTGGCGGTTGTCGGCGGAGGAAATGTGGCGATGGATGCGGCCAGAACCGCGCTTCGCTTAGGCGCTGAACACGTATATATCGTTTATCGTCGTTCTCTTCAGGAACTTCCCGCGCGGCGCGAAGAAGTGGAGCATGCGATGGAAGAGGGCATTGAGTTTATGCTTTTGAATAATCCTACCCGTATTTTAGGGTATCATAATCCCGATGATAAACGCGATCCTAAAAACGGCTTTGTTACCGGTATGGAATGTATCAAAATGGAATTGGGAGAACCGGATGAAAACGGCCGTCGCCGTCCGATAGAAATTCCCGGAAGTGAGTTTATATTGGATGTGGACGCGGTTATTATCTCCATAGGTACTTCTCCGAATCCTTTGATTAAAGATACCACGGCCGGGCTTGAGGTGAATAAACATGGCGGAATCATTGTTCATGAGGAGACGGGAGCTACGACAAAAGAAGGCGTTTATGCCGGCGGTGATGCGGTTACCGGAGCTGCTACCGTGATTTTGGCCATGGGGGCAGGA
The DNA here is from genome assembly GCA_905200615.1 of uncultured Selenomonadales bacterium. Taxonomy (GTDB): domain Bacteria; phylum Bacillota; class Clostridia; order Christensenellales; family QALW01; genus UMGS1322. Next base: position 33,655 of record CAJKLB010000019.1, read on the forward strand.
AAAACTGCTGCCGCCGCAATCGATGAATATCTTTCAAAATAATATAGTTTACATAGAGAAAGAAATTCTTATTTATTGAAAAAACAGCGGAAACGGTTGAAGCACAAGAAAAAGTGTTCAGCCGTTTTTGGCTTTTATATCATTTAAATCTTTTGCGATATATAAGATGTCGCTTGACTTATTCACTTTTAAAGATTATACTTATTTTTAGTGTATTTTATATGAAAAAATTGAAAACGGAAAATTTTTGCTTGGAATCTTTGCAGAAATCAGCAAAGGAAATTAAAAATGCTCGTAGGCTGTTTTTATAACAGCTTGAATAATATGAAAAAAGGAGAGAATAGTATGAAAGAAAAAACAAAGAAATTCAAAATGGGAATAAAGCAACTCACTTGTTTTACTCTGGCAGCTGTATTGATGAGTACGGCTGCACTAAGTATTACCGGCTGCGGGAAAAATGGGCAGGAAGCTTATATTGTAGGGGCTACCGGTCCGCTTACGGGGGAGAATTCTTCCTACGGCATTTCTGTCAATCAAGGAGCCATGTTGGCCTTTGAGGAGATTAATGCGGCAGGCGGCCTTAACGGCGTGCCTTTTGAATTCATTATGAAGGATGATAAATCTCTGGCTGCGGATGCTGCGTCGGCATATGATCAGCTTTTTGATGAGGGCATGCAGATTTCTTTAGGAAGTGTTACTTCCGGTTCCTGCGAGGCTTTTGCGGCAAGAGCTGCTGCGGATAATTTGTTCTTTATTACGCCTTCGGCTTCGGCGGCAAGCGTAATTGAAAAAGGTCCCAATGCTTTCCGTGTTTGCTTCGGAGATCCCGATCAGGGAATTCTGGCGGCAGAGGAACTTACTTCCCAGTATACAAACATCGGTTGTATTTATGATACCAGCGATACCTATTCTACCGGAATTTGGGAAGCTTTTGACGGAAAAATGAAAGAGCTTAATGTGGAATACAGAGTTCGTACTTTTGATAGTGATAATAAAAAGGATTTCTCCGCGCAGGTAGAGGCGCTTAAGGATTGCGAAGCGATTTTCCTTCCGATTTATTATACGGAAGCCGGTCTGATCGCAAGAGCCTGCGTAGCGAAAGAACTTACGAATATCGCTTTGTTCGGCTGTGACGGCCTTGACGGTGTAGCGGATCAGATTGATGCCAGTGTAACCAATTCCATTCGTTATATTACTCCGTTTGATGTGAACGCTACGGATGAAAAAACCAAAAACTTTGTCAGCAGCTATGAGGCAAAATACGGTGCGAAACCGGATCAGTTTGCCGCTGATGGATATGATGCGGCGTATGTGATTTTTGAGGCTATGAAAGCCGCTGGTGTAAATGACGTAAGTATTAAGCCAAGCGATCTTTGTGATAAAGTTGTTGCGGCTATTACGGATGATTCTTTCTCTTATGCCGGTGTTACCGGGGATATGACATGGGATACCACCGGTGCCTGCACAAAAACACCGGTTATTGTTGACCTAAACAAATAAAAAGTATATAATATTATTAAATCGTGCTACGGTCGGGGATAACTATCTTCGACCGTATGATCGATTTAGCGGGAGAAGCGTTGAATAAAACGGAATGTTCCTCCCGCTGAACCGAAAAAACAAAGGAGTCAAAAAACAATGGTTACATTTATCGACGGGTTAAGCCTGGGCGCTATTTATGCGCTGATTGCTCTAGGTTATACCATGGTATACGGTATTGCCAAAATGCTTAATTTCGCGCATGGCGATATTATTATGGTAGGTGCTTATGCAATTTATGCAGTGCTTGCGGTAAGCGGCAGTCCAGTAGTCGCGATGATTGCCGCGCTTATTCTGTGTACGGTACTGGGTATAGTAATTGAAAAACTTGCTTATAAGCCTTTGCGGGGAGCGTCTCCCTTGGCTGTTTTAATTACGGCTATTGGGGTTAGCTATCTCTTGCAGGGAGTTGCGCAGCTTATTTTCGGTGCCGATCAAAAAACAGTTTCGATTCTTGATAAGCTCGGAAACGTACATATCGGAGAATATTCGGTAAAAATAAGCAGTATTATCACCTTGATCTGCGGTGCGATTATTATGGCCGGACTTACCCTGTTTGTAAAAAAGACGCGAACCGGGCGTGCGATGCTGGCCGTTTCGGAAGATAAAGCTGCCGCACAGCTTATGGGGGTAAATGTAAATACCATTATTATGATTACTTTTGCTATCGGGTCGGCGCTTGCTACCTTTGCCAGCTTGTTTTACCTGCCCACTACCTCTATTAGCCCCACTTTAGGTTCTATGCCCGGTATCAAGGCATTTGCGGCGGCGGTTATCGGGGGTATCGGTTCTATTCCCGGGGCCATGCTGGGAGGCGTTTTATTGGGATTGATTGAAAATATCTGTCTTAGTATTGAGGCGGTTGCCAGTTATACAACAGCGATAGAATTTGGCTTTTTAATTTTGATTTTGATGATTCGCCCTATCGGATTGCTGGGCAAAAAGAGGAGGGTGAAGGTCTGAAAAATGGGGTATTTACAGAATATAAAAAAGGCTTTCAAATGGAAAAACTATCTTAATTATTGTATTATTCTTGCAGTCTTGATTGTTATGATTGCCCTGAACCAGCTGGGGATTTTAGGCAAAGGGGATCGTAGTATGCTCACCCGCATTGCTTTCAGCGCCATTTTAGCGGTTTCGCTGAATCTTGTCGTGGGTTTTTTAGGAGAACTTAGTTTAGGACATGCCGGATTTATGTGCGTGGGTGCTTATATCGGATGCTTTTGTGCAAACTTGATGCGGCAGACTGTCGGCAGTGAGCTTTTGATTTTTATTCTTTGTATGCTTATCGGCGGTTTGGTAGCGGCCTTGTTCGGCTTTGTGGTAGGAATGCCTGCGCTGCGGCTTAAGGGGGATTATCTGGCTATTGCTACACTTGCTTTCGGAGAAATTGTTCGGAATGTTTTTAAAAATCTTTCTCTGTTCGGCGGAGCTATGGGATTAAGTACGCAGCTTTATGACAGCGATACTTTATTTATCGTGGCGCTTGTGACTCTTTTGGTGGTTCTGTTTTTAAGTCAGAATTTTATCCGCAGTAAACACGGTCGCGCGGTTACGGCGATACGGGATAATGAAATAGCGGCCAGAGCCATGGGGATTAATGTCACTTTTTATAAATTATTGGTCTTTGTTATTGCCGCGTTTTTTGCAGGGGTTGCCGGCGTTATCTATGGCCAGACGTTTGGAACAGTACGTCAGGAAACGTTCTCCTATAATTATTCCATCGAAATTTTAGTTATGGTAGTACTTGGCGGTATGGGCAGCATTAACGGATCCCTGATTGCCGCTGCTATTATTACTTATGTGAACATCGTGCTTCAAAATGAACTTTCCGGTCCGTTGGCACCGGTCAAATCGATTGTATACGCGATTATTTTAATTGGAATTATTCTCTTTAATAATGCGCCGGGATTAAAAAATATAAAAGAAAAATTCAGCATTGGAAATTTACTAAAAAAGAATAGAGCTCCCGAGGTCATTAAAGATGATGACGCGGCTTGGAATAGGATAGAAAGTAAAATAGAAATGGATGAATTGCTTTCGGTAGAACTTCAGCCAAATGAAAAGCAGGAACCGCAACGGTCCGAAGAGGAGGAAGAGTAATGGCAGATATCATATTGGAAACCAAAAATCTCGGAATCTCCTTCGGCGGTCTGAAAGCGGTGCAGGATGTCAATATGCGAATATATTCCAAGCAGATTTACGGACTTGTAGGCCCCAACGGCGCCGGAAAAACTACGGTGTTTAATTTGCTTACCGGTGTGTATCAGCCTACCAGCGGAACGTTCTTTCTTGAGGGAGAGGAACTCATCGGAAAAACACAGGAAATGATCAATCATAAGGGCATTGCAAGAACGTTTCAGAATATTCGGCTGTTTAACAATATGAGCGTGATACGTAATGTTTTGGTAGGACTGCACAATCAGCCGGAATTTAAGTGTAATCCTTTGGTCAGTATGCTTCGTTTGCCTAAGCATTTTGATACGGAAAACAGAATGAGAGACCGCGCAAAGGAAATTTTGCGTATTTTCGGGCTGGAGGAAATGCGGAATCAGTTATCCTGCAATCTTCCCTATGGGCAGCAGCGGAAACTGGAAATCGCGCGCGCTCTTGCTACCAATCCCAGAATTCTTTTGCTGGATGAACCCGCGGCGGGAATGAACCCGAATGAAACCGCTGAGCTGATGGAGATTATTCGTTATCTCAGAGATCAGTTTAATCTTGCAATTTTGCTGATCGAACATGATATGAAATTCGTATCCGGCCTTTGCGATGAGATAACGGTGCTGAATTTTGGTACGGTTCTTGCGCAGGGAGAAACCAAGACCGCGTTGAATGACCCTGAGGTCATTAAGGCGTATATCGGGGGGTAAACATATGGCATTATTAGAGGTTAAAAATCTGGAGGTCTATTACGGCGTAATACAGGCGTTAAAAGGAATAAGTTTTGAGGTAGCTCAGGGAGAGATCGTAACGCTTATCGGTGCCAACGGCGCCGGTAAAACGACAACCATGCAAAGCATTATGGGGTTAATTCCGGCAAAAAACGGAACCATTACCTATGACGGACAAGATATCACCAAAATGCCCTGTCATAAGATCGTTCATAAAGGAATTGTGCAGGTCCCCGAAGGACGACATATTTTTCAAGAGCTCACGGTGTATGAAAATTTGCTGATGGGCGCTTATGTGCAAAAAGATATCAAAAAAATTCGGGAAGATATGGATGAGATTTATGAGCAATTTCCCCGTTTGCGTGAACGGCGAAAACAAATCGCCGGAACGCTTTCCGGCGGGGAACAGCAGATGTTGGCTATGGGACGGGCTATGATGAGTCATCCTAGGCTTTTGATGCTGGACGAGCCTTCTATGGGGCTTTCTCCGTTGCTGGTGGATCAGGTGTTTTCCATTATAAAAGAACTGCATCAAAGCGGTATTACCATTCTTTTGGTAGAACAAAATGCAGAAAAGGCCTTAAAAATTGCGGATCGGGCGTATGTGCTTGAAACGGGAGAAATTCGATATTCCGGAACCGGAAGCGAACTTGCCGGCAGTGAAACAATCAAAAAGGCCTATTTGGGAGGATAAAAAATTATAAATTTTCGGTAAAATGATGAGTTCCCGGTAGAGAACACACGTTTGATTGATACAGAAAAGTTTATTTATATCGCGGTGTATTTTTGTTTGCTTTTAAAAAATTATGAAAACAAAAATACCCGTTGTTTTTTTATTTGGCTTTCTGCGGATTTTTTGAGAGTTTTATATTATTTGGCTTTGACATCTATTATAAAAAGATAACCAAAAGGCCTACAATCAATCCGGCCATTACCGCGAAAGCAGGAAGTTTAGAACGCCACATCAGGATAGATTCGGGCAAGAGCTCCCCGAATACCACATACAGCATGGCGCCGCTGGCAAAACTTAAAGAAATAGCTAAAGCCATATCGCCGATGCTGCCGACATAGTACCCGATAATTGCGCCTAAAATAGTGGGGGCTCCGCTTAACGCCGTTATGGCAACGGCTTTTGCTTTATTCATACCGCCGGCGGCCAGCGGAACAGATACCGCCATGCCTTCGGGAATATTGTGCAAGCCGATTACGATGGCCATAACCAGCCCTAAATTTTCCGTTTTTGCCGCAAAAGAAGCACCGATGACGATTCCTTCGGGTAGATTGTGCAAGGCAATAGCGCTTGCCATTACAATACCGGCAATAAAAAGCTGATAAACAGAATTATCTTTTTTATGTTCTTCAAAATGATCCGCATGGATGAGCTCGTCTAAGTCATCATGGGCTTTAGGATGGTTTTCATCAATATGAGCTACTTCATGGTTAGTATTTTTATCAATCCAATAGTTGAGCAGAAAAACGATCAAATATCCTGCAAGCATTCCGGTAATAATCAGATAAACGGTAACATCTCCGTTGGTTTTGCCTAAATCCAGTGCTTCGGTGATTAAATCAAAGCACACGATGCTAAGCATAATTCCTCCGGCAAAACTCAAAAGCAGACTTACCGTTTTTTTATTGTTTTTAAAGCAAACACCGATGAATCCGCCTAATCCTGTACCGATTACACCGGCAATAAAAGTCATAAGAATAATGGTTAGAATAATCAAGTTTTTCTCCACCTTTATAAAGAGTAACCGAGTAAATAGTAGCATTAAGCCGTTAACTTGTCAACGGTTTTCGAACTTTTTCGCAGCGGGTTTTTGGTGAAAAATACTTTGTGTGAATAAGAACAAGCGCCTGTCGTTCATTGAACGACAGGCGTTTATATTATACTTCTATTGTAACAAATTGAGGATTTTCCTGTATCATTTGCGCCAAACGATTTGCGGGAACCTCTTTCATGGTTTTAAAACAAATTCTGTATTCCAGTTTTCCGTTTTCCAAGCGCTTTACACGGTTTTTTTGTATCGTTACGGTATAGGCCTTAAACGCGCGGCACACAGATTCTTCGGCATCAAAATTCCCTTCGGCTACGATGATAATTTCTCCAACAAAGCTGCTGTCATATCCGGTAAGAATTCGATGCAGCGTTAGCTGCATAACAATAAGTAATATAGTGGCAAATAAACCGATTATGTAAAGGCCCGAGCCAAAGGCCATACCAATGCCGCAAGTAGCCCACATTCCCGCAGCTGTTGTAAGTCCCTGTACGGATGAGCTGTTTTGTTTTACCAAAATAACCCCGGCGCCTAAAAAAGGAATTCCCGTTACGATATTTGCGGCGACTCGGCTGACATCGGCAGTCATACCCGTAACCAGAACGTCAAAAAAGCCGTATTTTGAAACGATTGTCATTAAAGCGGCGCTGAGAGCAACGACTACATGTGTCCTCACACCTGCACCCTTGGAACGGCGCGAGCGCTCATAGCCAATCAGGCAGCCGCAGAGCGCGGCGATAAGTACGCGAAGACAGAAGTTGATCTGCTCATTGAGGTTCAGCGTACCGAAAATTCCGAGCGGTAAACCCATAAAATCCTCCCAATATATTCATTTTAGCTTTT
>CAJKLB010000020.1 GCA_905200615.1 uncultured Selenomonadales bacterium
CTTCTATTCGCTACTCTTTTTTTCTTCTGTCACTCATCATTGTAACACATACATTCATTAAAAAACAAAGGACACCTTCCTCTTGTAAAAAAGGAACAGACTATGGTATACTAAAAGTGAATTCCTTTGATTCGTCTCCCTTTTTAAGCGAGACGAATATTTTTTAATCAAGATACAAACGTCCCCAATTTCCCTATAAAAGAGAAAATCGTTTGTTTGCAATACGCCAAAGAAAAAGAAGAATTTACAATCCAATATCTGATCTTTTAATATTTTTTATTTTTATGCGACAAGACATGTTCAATAAAGCGCTTTGTGTAAATACAGAGTGCTTTTTATATTGTAAAGAGGAAAAAAGATGAAAAGACAACAACTGGTGGAGCAGGCGAGAACCTGGCTTGGGAAAAAGGAGGAGGACGGAAGCTTTCGGGAGATCATCGATCTTTACAACGGACACACGCCGCTGGCACGTGGGTATAAAGTGAAATATACCGACGCGTGGTGCGCCGTGTTCGTGTCATCGGCGGCGATCGCCTGCGGATGTACGGACTTGATTCCCACCGAATGCAGCTGCGGACGCATGATCCAGCTGATGCAGGAAAAAGGGATCTGGGAAGAAAATGACGCGTACACTCCCAAGGCGGGGGATATCCTCTTTTATGACTGGCAGGACAGCGGAAAAGGAGATAATACGGGCTGGCCGGATCATGTAGGGATCGTAGAAAAGGCAGAAAACGGCAAAATTACGGTAATTGAAGGCAACCTGAATAACGCGGTAGGCCGGCGGGAAATCGCGGTAAACGCGCGGTATATTCGCGGCTACGGCGTACCGGAATATGAGCAAGAGCAGCCGGAAACGGACACGGAAACCCCGCAGAAGAGTCTGGATGAAGTAGCCAAAGAAGTGATTAGCGGAAAGTACGGAAACGGGGCGGAGCGTAAGCAACGGATTCCCGCGGAAACACCGTACAGCTATGAAGAGGTACAGGCGCGGGTAAACGAGATTTTGAGCGGAAAAGAGCCGGCAGAAAGCGCAGCATACTATCCGCAATACATAGGGAATACCAACAGCATTGTGGACGCGCTAAAAGCCGTTAAGGTGGATTCCAGCTATGCGCACCGGAAAGAAATCGCAGGAGCCAACGGCATTGCAGGCTACAGGGGAACGGCGGAACAAAACACAAAGATGCTCAACCTGCTGAAAGCAGGAAAATTGATAAAGGAATAAAAGATTTTGATTTTCAAAAAAACTTAAAATATGATTTTTTGCGGCGGCAACGCCGCTTTTTGTTTTTTGAGCTGATAAGTAAAAAAACAAGCCGTAAGCAAAAAGTCGCGTAACAAGTGATTTTTCAAGAACGCTGAGGCGATGGGAGTACGCGCAGACGCAAAATCATTGATTCTTGGATCGATTTTAAACCAAAGCCGCGTCAGTTTTTGCGGCAGGCTGAAAATTTTACGCACGGTAAGAGAATTAAAACGGATCCCATATGAGTAAAACGCGCGTTTACAGGGGATAAAAGCTTTTTTGTTATGGTTTCTCGCTAAAATAATATCTGTAGAATTATGGATTTGTTTTTCTGTATTCCGAAGGAGTGCAGCCCACGATTTTAAAAAATTCGCGGTTAAACGTGCGGCAGATTTGGAATCCGCATGCGTACGCAATTTCCGTAATACTTTTTTCCGTAGAAGTTAAAAGGTATTTGCTTTGATGAATACGCAGAACATTTACATACTGATTAAAAGGAATTCCCGCTTTGGCTTTGAAACGTTTTGAAAGATACGCATAATCATATCCCATGGATACAGCAGCGTCACGCAGCAGACACCGGCCGCAAAAATTTTTGTCGGCGTATAACAACAAAGAAATAAAAACATCATCGCTGATGGATTTGGGCTTTTCCGTATAGCGCCGATTCTTTTCAAACGTTCCGCAGATACCGTAAGCAAGAGATCGGCAAAGAAAAATATTGTCTGTTTGAATATTGGCATCAACCGGAAATAAAAACAGATTGTCCGCAGGAAGCCGATGAACGGTATCTTTTGAAAAATCCGGAACAAGATCGGGCGAAAAAATGCACATGACACATTTCCCCTTTTGAATCACTTGATACGAATGGGTTTGAAAAGGAAAAATTAAAACGGCCTGTCCGGGGCAAAGTCTATACTCTTTTTCATCGATAATAATTTCCGTTAAACCGTCTATTTGCGCAAAAAATTCAAAAGAGCGATGAAGATGGATGTGAAAAGAAAAATTATTGATACATTTCCAATAAAATTCATTGTTACAGATAGAATGGCTTAACTCAAAAATCATAAACGGCACGCTTTATAAACACTAATTTTGTCTTATATTATACCGGGATTGCTCTTGTATGTCAATCAAGGCTACTGTACAATGAAAATACCGATAAAAAAGAAAGGCGGAAGTTGTTATGAAAAAAGCACTGATTGTTTACGGAGGATGGGAAGGACACGATCCCAAGGGCGTGGCCGATGTTTTTTCCGATATTTTAAAGGAAGAAAACTTTTCGGTTACACTTTCACAGACGCTTGACAGTTTTCTTTCGGATCTTACGGCATACGATCTTATGATTCCCATATGGACAATGGGATCGCTGCCGCAGGATGCAGAAAAGAACATTTGCGAAGCAGTGGCGGCGGGAGTCGGCCTTGCAGGATGCCATGGAGGAATGTGCGACGCGTTCAGAGAGAGTACGCAGTGGCAGTTTATGACCGGCGCGCAATGGGTCGCTCATCCGGGGAACGACAGCGTAACGTATAAGGTCGCGATCAAAAGATCTCTGTCAAGTCCTCTTACCGACGGAATTGAGGATTTTGAAGTTACCAGTGAACAATACTATATCCACGTGGATCCCGCGGTAAATATCCTTGCTACTACCCGTTTCCCTGTAGCGGAGGGGAATCACGCCTCAAACGGTGAAGTCGATGTCCCTGTGGCGTTTACAAAGCGCTGGGGATCAGGAAAAGTTTATTATAACAGTCTTGGACACAACAGCCGTATATTTGATATCCCTGAAGCAAAAGAAATGATGCGCCGCGGTTTTCTGTACGCGGCAAGATAGAAAGGAGAAACAGTATGAATATAGGTCTTGTTGGCTGTGGAAATATCAGCGGTATTTATTTAAAAAATCTTTCTGCCGTTTTCAGCAATACGGTTATCTATGCCTGCTGCGATCTTGATAAAGAAAAAGCCGGAGCGGCATGCGAACAGTTCGGCATTGAACATCTCATGACTTTTGATGAAATGCTGCGCTGTAATGAGATCGATATGATTTTAAACCTTACAACGCCGCAAACCCATTATACCCTTTGCAAACAAGCTCTTTTGGCAGGAAAGCACGTTTATGTTGAAAAGCCCCTTTCCTTAACCTACGCGCAGGGGAAAGAACTTGTAGCGCTGGCTCAGGAGAAGAATTTATATATAGGCTGCGCGCCGGATACTTTTCTGGGTGCCGGTATTCAAACCTGCATAAAAGTCATAAAGGAGGGCAAAATCGGCAAACCGATAGCCGGCACTGCTTTTATGATGTGTCACGGTCACGAAAGCTGGCATCCGTCTCCCGAATTTTATTATGATATCGGCGGCGGTCCGCTGTTTGATATGGGGCCGTATTATATAACCGCCTTAGTTCGTATGTTAGGAAAAGCGCAAAGTGTTTTTGCTTACGGAACAAGAGCTTACGAGGAACGCCTGATTACCAGCAAACCGAAATTCGGGCAGAAAATCCCCGTAAAAGTGGATACGCATAACGCCGGACTGATTCAATTTGAAAACGGAGCCGTTGTTACCCTCATTACCAGTTTTGACGTATGGAAACACAGCATGCCCAATATTGAAATCTACGGAACACAGGGGAGCTTAAAAGTTCCGGATCCCAATTGTTTTGACGGGTCCGTATTTTTGGCAACGGCTGATTCCAAAGAATACGCGGAAATACCTCTTGCAACCCCGTATCAGGAAAACGCGCGCGGAATAGGTGTGGCCGAGACGGCGCTGGCCGAAGAAGAAAAGCGAATGAACAACGCCTCCGGCGCTCTTGCGCTGCATGTTCTTGAAATTATGGAAGGTTTTGTAAAAAGTGCAAAAGAAGGCAAAAAGATTCTTCTTGAAAGTTCCCCGTCTGACAGCGTAGAACTGGATTGGGACGCGCCTGTGGGATATCTGAAAACAAAGAAATAATAAAGGAAAACGACGCGGCGTGTTTCCCGCGCGGCCTCGCTCATCTTATACCGAAAAGATAAATTTGCGAAAAAACGCGGCTGTTGCCTGCGCGCGTTCTACGGTTAGGAAGTATAGGAATTTCCCTTTTTTATTTTCTGCAGCCACTGAACCCATGGTTTTGCGAAAGTTTTCCTTGCGACAAAAGCAAACACAAGCAGCGCGACAATCATGGTTACCGTACACGCAACAGTCAGAAGGACCCTGCCCTCTACAACAGCAGTAAGTTCATCCGCGTTTTCGCCCGCAACCACCGCATCGTTTTCATCAAAATACAGGTTAATATGGGTGCCGTCGGGAAGTCCTGCGGGTAATCCTATTGTTTCCGGGTCAATATAACAAAGTGTATTTTTTACATAACGAACGCGCCCGTCTTCCATTCTTCCGGTACGAGATTCCTTATAGTCTCCGCCATATCCTTCCGCGCCGGAAACGGTGTATCCCGTCAACAGAAAAAGTATGGCCGTAAACAGCAGCATGATTCCCAGCGTACTCCGGAAAAACGTAAGAAAGGCCTTTGCCGCCGCTTGTTCTTCCGGTGTTTTCTCGGACTTTTTATTCAGCCAAAATCCAAGTCCGATAACCCTCATTCCTTTAGCGGCATGAATGCTTCGCGCAAGATCATGGATATCCATATATCATTCTCCTTATGTGAACAATCGTCCCGTATTTTCGGGCAAATACGCTTTTTTTGGGTTTTGGGGATTATACCGAATTTTTACGGCATCGCCGTTTTCCAAATGCGCAAGCGAAGCTTTCGCCCGCATTCCAACCGGAATATTCATAACTTGATAGCTCTTGACTTTTTGATACCGCAATTGCTCCGTTCTTTGATATACTTTGTCATGAACCCTATATTCGGCTGTCAAGAACCATACATCGCCGTTCCACCGTTTTCGGGTCACGATGCCGATGGTTTCCTGTGTGCATTTTTTCTTTTGAAATGGAAACATACAAAGGCCGTTCCTTTCTTAACGCGCTTTTCCCTCTATAATGAAATAAATATAGGATTCGCTATCTTCGTCATACTCCTCTTCCGGTTCCGTCGTATAATGGATCGATACCTGATCATCTTTTTGAAATCTCAAATTTTCATAATAAGAAATATTCTGAAACCGCGATATAAATTCTTCCGGTAATGAATATTCTTCCAGCAGATCATAGGACGCTGCTTTTACATGGGAATCATTCATCATGACATTCAGTTTTAAAAGATCCAATTCCGCTTTTTTCAGATTCTCTTCTTTTTCCGCCTGAATATCAATATCAACACAATATATGACCTCACAGATCAAACCGTCATTTTCTACCGTAACGGAAATATAAGAATTATACGGTTCTTCCCAGCTATACAGATAACCGGTTACCCGATATCCATAATCCTTGTACCCTTCTTGGGGATCGTCTATATAGACATGGTCGCAATCCTGCTTGAAAGACGCCTCCAAGGCATATACGGATTTAGACGCCAATGCGATTCCGGCGTCCGCATTTTGTTTGGACAATATAAACTGCGGAATATAAACCGCGATTAAAAGAAGAATAGGAAGCAAAAAGATGGAAACAATATATTTTCTTGCTTTGGGAATTTCCACCCCGCAAACAATCGCAACCAATTTGGCATTTTTATGAAGTTCATTGGTCATTTGTGTAACGGTTATAAGCGCTCCCACCCCGGCCAACGCGTCAAAAACTTTTCCGTGGCTATTCCCCCGCATTTTGAATAAATGTCCCGTTGCTTTTGCTCCCAACGTCAAAGCGATTTGTGCGGAATAATCTTTATCAGATAATTCTATATTTGCTTTTTCCGTGATCTTTTGCCATTTTTCTTTTCTCATTCCGATACGGGGTATTAAAAAACAAACAGTGAACGCAATGGTATATACCGCCGCGATTCCTAAATATATGTACAGTCCCAACATATAAGAATTTCCGTTAAACACCATATTGTCAAGCATAACAAGCGGTATCCATACAAACCCGATCAATAATGCCATAGCCAAGCATGCTTTCGCCACTACCGGAAGCAGGCAATACTTCCTTATAAGCTTTTTCTCCCCGTCATTTATCATTCGACTCTCTTCTTTCTTTAACCGTTTTCCGCCGTGTATCAGGCTTAAAATTACTCGCTGCAAACTTGATATTTTCAACCGTATCTGCAACAAAACCGCAAAACATTCTCCAAACTGTCTTTCTTCAAACACAGCCAAAACATCTTCGCTGCAATTTCCGATTTAACAGAAGCGGCTTCACTGATTCGGGACTCCTTTAAAAACCGTCAAGGGCTCGAACTCCATAAACCGCTTTATCAAAATTATACTGTATATCCGTGATCTTTACAAGCAAAAACATCCATACTCACAAAAGAGAAACAAGAATTTTACAGATACACAAAATTATAAAAAAGCATCGATACATAACAAAAAACCTGTTTTCGATTGAATCAAAAACAGGTTTGCCGTTATCAACGCGCGGCAAAATGAACTTATCTTTTTTTTCCCAGCCCCTGTGCGATAGCAGGGAATTCATTTTCCGTATCCGCGGTATGCTGAATATTATAGGTTCCATATTGATTCACCATATCTTCCGCGTCTTCGGGATTTCCCATTTGGGTCCCTCTCATTTTAATTTTTTCACCAAGCTTCTTTTTCAAAACAAATCACCTCAATATTAGTATTTTGAAAAATCAGCATTTTTAATCAAATTTATTTTTCCGCCAAAGCATCCAAAAGCCGAAGCGTTACCTGCACCGAATGCTCGGCGGCATGTTTACAAAAAGCAGGAAAATCCATAGAAGAATCATCATTAGCACCGTCGGAAATGGCCCGGATCACCACAAAACCCACGCCGTTCACATAAGCGGTATGGCCGATAGCCGCGCCTTCCATTTCACAGGCAACGGCATGAAACGTATGTTGAATATACGCTTTTTTTTCTCGATCGGCAATAAATTGATCGCCCGAGGCAATAACGCCGATCTCACAGTGCAAGCCCTCAGCCTCCACGCATTGCTTTACTTTTTCCGCAAGAGCCTGATCGGCAGGTATCTGTATGATATCAAGGCCCGATATCATTCCGGGAGGATCTCCCAACGCAGAAGTATCCATATCATGCTGCACTACCGCGGAAGATACCGCCACATCACCGATAGAAAGAGTCTCACTCAGCGTACCGGCTACTCCCGTATTGACCAAAACCGTAGGATGATACGTCAAGATCATTGTTTGTGCGCAGAGAGCCGCAAAAACTTTTCCGATGCCGCACTGCGCCACAACAACCTCATGCGCGCCGATATGTCCGCTTACATATTCCACTCCGCTTATCATTCTGACGGTTTGATCTGTTATTCGGTTTTTAAGGGCATCCACCTCAATTTTCATTGCCCCGATAATGCCGATCATCCTTCTTCTCCCCTATACGAAAAATCCTGCCAGCCCTCCAGGGCTTTTAAATACTGCCGGCATTCTCTTTTGGCGCTTTCCAAATCAAGATTTTTATAATTGCCGCATTCCTTACGGGAAGCGCCGAATACCGCTCCCTCATGCGCGATAATTTTTTGCAGCGTATCGCGAACAAGAGACAAGACCTCCTGATTATTCATATCCCTTACCAGCAAATAAAAGCCGGTCTGGCATCCCATCGGACCGAAATAGATGATTTTTTCTCCCCAAGGAGAAAAGCGAATATAGGTAGCAAACATATGTTCTACCGAATGCATGGTTAAGTGATCCATATACTCTCCGCAATTAGGTTTGCGCGTACGCAGATCATAGGTAATAATATCGCCGTCTATACGGGAAACGTAAATGCCCGGTATGATAAAATCATGATCCACCTGAAAACTTTTAATTTTTTTGTCCATTTTTAAATTCCTTTACGATTCTTTCATATTGTTCCATCACTTGATTGCAGATACTGCTCCAAGGCACGGGAATGGTGCGTGCCGCCTCGGCTCCCGCGCGTTTTAACTGTTCCGGATATTGTAACAGCTGTTCGATTTTTGCGCACATTGCTTCTGTTTCCGCAATGGCGATAAACCCGTTTTCCCCGTCCGTAATGCCTTCGGCGGAATTGGAGCCCTCCGCTACCAGGGCAGGCAGCCTCATAACGGCGGCCTCTCGTACCACCAACGGCGCGTTATCATAAAGGGACGGAAAAAAGAAAAGATCTGCCGCGCCGTAGAGTCCGGCCAACAGCCGCCGGTCTTTAACCTGCCCTAAAAACAGCGTGCAGTCATCAAGGTCCAATGCTTGAGCCGTCTGTTTTACTGCTTTTTCATCCGCGCCGGTTCCGGCAAATAAAAAAACAAAATCGCTTCTTCTTTTTTTCAGCTGCGCGGCCGTTTCTAAAATGAGCTTTAAATTTTTCTGCCAAATTAAATGTCCTGTAAAAAGAATTCGCCTTTTATTTTTCGGAAGCCCGAAATTCTCTTCCGCCCAAGCAATCAGCGCCGGAGAATCCTCCGGCATAGAAAAATCCGTGCCGTTAGGCATTACCTGAATTTCGCCCTTATAACCGTAAGACGCAAGCGTTCCGGCCGTAGCCCGGTTCACCGCCCAAACATAATCGGCCTGATTATAAAATTCCACCACATGCTCGGTCAGCTTTTCGGCAAGCCGAGCGCTGCGGGTCGCCAAAAGAAAATCGTCATAATATTTGGTATGAAACGTGGCCACCGTGGGTAGGCCGTATTTCTTTCCCATTCGAACGGCGCTCCGCCCTTCACAAAACGGGGAATGTGCATGCAGCAGCTGAACTTTTTTTACGATTTTTTCCTGATTATCATTAGAGATTTTCGGCAGCGCGCAGGAGTATCCCAGCTTGGGAACCTTAAATGCCGCCGTACGGATAACATCAAATTCATCCCGGTCAATATATTTGCTTACCTTAGGCGCTACCACGCAGCAGTAATCCATTCGATTCAAATATCTTGCATAGTTTTGCACCGTGTGTATCACGCCGTCGATCACGGGAAAATAACTGTCAATAAACTGTGCGGAACTAACCATCAAACGACCTTTCTTCCGGTATACAGATTTCTTTGAATAAAAACAAAGAATATCTTTTTCGCGTATAAACAATTTTAAAGCTTTTACATTATACTATAGTTTTATCAAAAATACAACCGCCTCTTTTATTTTATAGAAAACCGCTTGCAAAATACATTTTTCATGTTATAATAATAAAAAACAGCACTGTGAGGTGAAAACAATGGCATATAAAATCAGTGACGAATGCATTTCCTGCGGCGCTTGCGCGGGTGCATGTCCGGTCAACGCGATCTCTGAGGGTGACGGCAAATATGTAATCGATCCTGAAACCTGCATCGAATGCGGTGCCTGCGCCGATACTTGCCCGGTAGGTGCTCCTGCACAGGAATAATACTTATTCCGAAAAGAGAGGCGGACTCTCTTTTTTCTTTTTTGGCAAATACTACCCTTCTTTTTTTACTTGCAATATCACCACGGAAGCCAAAACCGAAATAATTCCCCCAATCGCCCCTGCCGAAAGCGTTTGCCCGTAAGCTATCAGCCCCGCCAAAGCGGCTACTACCGGTTCAACACAGGCGATAATAGACGCGCGCGCCGGCGTGGTGAGTTCCAGCCCCGCCGTATAGCATATATAGGGCAAAAAGGTGGAAATCACCGATATTCCCAACACATACGGCAGCGTTTGCACCGCGAACGCATTCCAGCCGTTGCCGGAAAACAAAAACACCGGCAGTGTTACAAGAGACGCCATGACAAAGGCATAAAACGAGCAGGTAAGCGAGGCGTATTTTTTCAGCGCGTAACGGCCGAAAATACTGTAAAGAGCATATCCGATTCCCGAAAGCACACCAAACAGAATTCCTTTAACATGAAAGGAAGCGCCGCCCGGCTGCGTCACCAAAACACAGCCCGCTACCGAAAGCACCAGTGCAAGCGCCTTTATAAAAGTCATTTTTTCTTTAAAAAGAACAAGCGAGGCAATCATAATAAACACCGGCGCGGTATATAAAAGCACCGCGGCAACGGCTAACGAACTATTTTCCCGCATGGAAATAAAATAACACAGATTAAACAGCACAAAGCTTAAAACCCCCATGCCGAAAAACATCCACATATCCCTAAAAGCCACACGGAACAATTTTCTATCCTTTACCGCAATGACAGCCGCCAATAAAACCGCGGTAAGTACGGAACGGAAACAAATGATAGACGCAAACGGCAATCCGGCCTGATTCAGCGGGGTAGAGAACAACCCGATCATTCCCCACATTGTGCCGGCGGCCAGAATAAGAGCCGTACTTTTTATATTTTTCATAACGCACCTGAAAATATTTTTTTGGTATTGTATCATAAAAATGAAAAGCTGTCACAAAAACAAAAAGGGACGCCGCCGTAACTTCAGCGACCTCCCGATTTTTCATTCAGAGGGTTAAATAATTGAATTTTAATTCCGCGGCTTTTTTTGGCCGCAATAGCATGATTCCCTTTACAAAAAATTTTATAATTCCAATTTTTTCTTTTTCGAAAATACTTGAGTTTTTTTTATTTTTGTGCCATAATAATGATATAAAAATTTATCTGGGTTGTGCGTTATGGGTCATTGTATAATACCCACATTATGCAAATCGGGAGTGCTTTATAAAGTCACTGACGCTATGTCATGCCTCCGCAGCTTTGCTGTGCCAGTGGAAGACAAAATCGTCAGGCGGCACACCCACCTGTCGAGAGACGGGTGTTAGAGCTGATTCAGACGGCAACCTGGATATATTTTTATAATTCAAATAAAAAATACTTGACAAACAAACACGGATAACTTATAATCAACTCGTTATTTGTTGCGGAATTGTGTAATGGCAGCACCTACGACTCTGACTCGTATTGTCTAGGTTCGAATCCTAGTTCCGCAGCCATTTTTTTGCCTCCATGGTCTAGTGGCCTAGGACACTGCCCTCTCACGGCAGCAACAGGGGTTCGAATCCCCTTGGAGGTGCCATAAACCCGATGGATGCCATTGGGTTTTATTTTTTCAGCAAAAAAGGAGACCGCTTATGAAACACGTTGAAACATTCCTTTTCTCCGCGTTTTTTGCCTTGGGCATGTTTTTTATTATACTCGGTTTGGCTATTTTTGTTCCCCAATACAGCCGACAGCAAAAATATCTTCCCGTCCAAGCGGAAATCACGGAAATTTTCCTTAGCGGAGAGAATCAGAACGTGATTGTAGAATATACGGTAGACGGCGTTGTTTATACGGAAAAATTGAATTTTTATTCCTCTTCCTTCTATATCGGCAAGGAAATCGATATTCTTTATTCCCCGGAAAATCCGCGTCAAATAACTACCGAAAACTCCGTGTTGTTATTTTTAATTTTCCCCGGCATAGGCGGTATTTTCGCAATCATCGGGTTTTCGGGTATTTTTGTAAAAGCACGGAAAAAAGCACTGCGGAGAAAACTGCTTGAAAGCGGTGAAAAAATATATGCTGATTTTATGGAAATAACGCAGAATTTTCATTATTCCGTCAACCACAGGCATCCCTATAATGTCATATGCCGCTGGGAAAATCCCGCCGACGGCCAAACGTATATTTTCAAAAGTGAAAATCTATGGGAATACCCTGAGTATTTGAGGGAAGCCACGCAAATTCCGGTATATACCGATATTTTTAATATCAAAAAATATTATATGAATTTGGATGAAATCAGCGGAAAAAACCAGTTTTAATAAGACTAAGAAGTCACACGGCCAAAAGCGCAATAAAGGTTTGGGCTGCCTTTTTCAAAAGGCGAAATCCCGGCTCGCCCTCGGAAGAAAGCAAAGGAGAGTATCCACAAAGTCAACACTCTTTTACCGCTCACTCGAAAATCGTTGATTTTCGCATCGCGTTCTATCCTCGCTAATACCACCTCTGTTCTCTTGAAAAACCACTTATCGGTTTTCTCTTATAAAGAATTTTAGCGGCGCAGCGTCGCCGGAAAAACAAAATGCAGCTGAATGCCGTAAAAAATCAAAGTTCAGGTTTGTCTACAGTCTGATTTGCCCTCGGAAGAGGGCAAAATTTTACCCAAAAGAGCGCAGAAGCAGCGAAAATCGTCCCGGCAGAACATTTACCGGCAGAAACCCTGATTTCCCGATGCGATGCATAAAAATTTTTTATACCGATTGCTATTCACAAATTTTTCGGCAGACTGCCGGTCTTTTTTTGATAAGGCCGTTTCTTCATAAACCCCAAATACCTTTCATTTTCCGTAAATATCTTTTCACCTTTCGCGTTTCTTGGACAAACCGTCTGCGCCCATGCCTTCGCCCCCTTACTTTCGGAAAGAACGCGGATGAACCATGCTTTTTTATAGATGGAAAAATTACCAAAAGTGAAGAATCAAGTGAAGAATCATAAATTACCGTTCCGCGTCAAAACAGTAAAAACGGCAATACCGAAAAATAAATTTCTTGCTCAAGCAGCGAGCGCGCGGGCATTTTTTAATGCTAAGAAACAAGCCCTTTCGCAGAAACCTCCTAAAAAGCACATATGTCCTATTGAAATCACGGGAAAAATTTGATATAATTCACAAACAGAAATGCTTCGCGGAGGTCTTCTTTATGAAAAATTTTGTGCCCTGTCCGGATAATATCGTAAAAGCCGCAAGAAATATTGAGGTTAAACGTATTCCGCTCTATGAACACCACATAAGCGGAGGTATTATGGAAAAAATACTCGGTCAAGAGGTCAACTGCCTGATGGACGGGGATTTTGAAGATAAAAAAGAATGGGTAAGACGTCAGGCGGCGTTTTACCGCAAAATGGGATATGATTTCTTCAACTATGATTTAAACATCGGCGCAGCCATGCCCGGAAGCGGCGCGCTCGGCCGTCATGTGGATCCTGTTATCAAAGACCGCGCAGATTTTGAAAAATACCCGTGGGAACAGATTCCTGATCTCTATTTTAAAAAATACGGGGCGTATTTTGACGCGCTTCAAGCGGCCATGCCTAAAGATATCATGGCCTTCGGCGGACCGGGAAACGGTATCTTTGAATGTGTACAGGAGCTTACAGGCTACGAAAACCTCTGCTATATAAAGGCGGACGACGAGCAGCTGTATACTGATCTTTTCAAGAAAATCGGCGAAACAAATTACAAAATTTGGAAAAGATTTTTAAAGCAATACGGCGGCTGCTATGCTGTGTTCCGCTTCGGCGACGATTTAGGTTTTAAGCACTCCACATTGCTTTCGGCAGAGGATATAAAACTTCATATTCTTCCGCAGTATAAAAAAATAGTAGATATGATTCATTCCACGGGAAAGCCCTTCCTTCTTCATTCCTGCGGATGTATTTTTAACGTAATGGACGATATTATTTCCAAAGTGGGAATAGACGCCAAACATTCAAACGAAGATGAAATCGCGCCGTTCTGGGAATGGGTGGAACGTTACGGTGACCGAATAGGTAATTTCGGTGGTATCGATACCGATGTCGTCTGCCGTCGATCCAAGCCCGAACTGCGCGATTACATTACAGAGGTCGTTGCCAAATCCAAAGGGCACGGCGGATTCGCTTTTGGCTCAGGAAATTCTATTCCCGATTATGTGCCGGTTAAAAACTTTATTGCCATGAATGAAATCATAAGAGAAATAAGAGGGGAATAAACGATTGTTTCTAATATAAAGTCCCCGCCTGTCAAAAATCGAATACACCACTTAACAGACACAGCGGCTTTTCACTATATTTTTAAGCTCGGCAAAATTGCAAATACATAAAAATTCCCCGTCTCAAGGAATTCAGCCTGCATGCTTTGACATAACCCCTCCTCTTTACGGCAATCTTATTTCACTTTTTTCTCCGTAGAGGCAAAATATGTTCCGCAAATCATGATGGCTAAAGCAATAAAAAAAGGAATTCCGGGTAAATCACGAAAGATAACGAAAGATAACGCGGTACCGATAAACGGGGCGATCGCGTAAAACGCGCTGGTTTTTGCCGCTCCTAATTTCCGCTGAGCATAAACGTAAAAAAAGATGCTCAATCCGTATGCTATAAATCCAAGGGACAAAACCCAGGGAATATACCGCAAAGCGGGAAGCTGTTCTCCGGATACAAAAGCAATGGCTAAAGAGCCAAGGCCCGAAGCAAAGCCTTTTATGACAACAATCTGAAGCGGATCGCATTGAGACATCTTTCGCGTGCAGTTATTTTCAAAGCCCCAGCAAACACACGCAAGCAAAACAAATAAGGAACCAACGGAAAACTGCAAGCTGCCAGAATCCTCAAAAGAAAGAATCATACTGGAAAGAGTAATCAATACAATAGCCAGCCACAGTCTTTTACTGATTGCCTCCTTAAATACGATAAGGGCAATAAAAGAAGTTGCTACAATTTCAAAATTATTCAGTAAGCAACCATTGGCGGCAGTCGTTGTAGCCAGTCCAAGCATCAGCAATATAGGCGCGGCGATATCCAACACGATCATTCCTATGGTAAACGGCAATTCTTTTTTGCTCAAACGCTTTTCTCCCGGCTTTTGAAACAAACCCAGCACAAACATTCCCGCCCCCGCCCCAAGATACAAAAATGCGGCCATCATAACAGGCGGTACATTCGGAAGCAGCAATTTAGAAACCGGCGAGCTGACAGCATAGAGCGCTGCCGCCAGAATCGCCCATACAACAGCGATATTTTTACTTTTTTTCACACAGCTTCTCCTATTTTATAAACCGATCGACAGCGACAGATAAATCCTCTAATATTTTTGTATCGCCGTCTTCCATCGCCTCTGCCACACAATGACGAATATGATCCTGTAATATAAGTTTCCCCACATTGTTTACGGCCGCTTTAACCGCCGCGATCTGAATCAAGACATCGCTGCAGTCTCTGCCGTCTTCAATCATTTGTTTAATGGCTTCCATGTGCCCTATGGCACGGGAAAGTCTATCCAGCACTTTTTTTGTTTCCGTATGCACGTGATGCTGACTCATAAACACCTCCAAATATCCCCGTAGGGGGGATGTGTGAAGTATATCATACAAACACGCAAAAAGCAATAAAAACTTCCGCGAATTCAACGGATATAAAAAATTCTATTAACGGAAAGAAAAGGGTTATGCTGCAAACAAATTTACTTTTTCCGTATACGCACATAAAGGCTTTTCCTTTGGATCTGCTAAAAAATACTGATATTTTATTTTCCCGCGCACACCCCTGATCTTGACAAACAATAGGTTTTTTAGTATATTAACGATATCGTTTATAAAGATTGCTTTCTCTCTGTTTACGGCTGTAGGAGCTATATTTTTTAAATTCCCATGGCGATGAAAATACTTTGACTTATACAAAAAGGTATCGTTTTAAAAAAGCTCTTTCGTCCGATAATCTGGTGGAACAATCAAAATAAAGGAGGATAAAAAAATGAAAATTACAGTAAATGCGCAAAAATGTCCGCAGAATCACAGTTGCCCCTCTATCGCCGTATGTCCCAAAGGCGCGATCACACAGAAAGATATCTATTCCTTACCGGTTGTGAACGAGGAAAAATGTATCCTTTGCGGAAAATGCATGAAATTTTGCCCCAAAGGCGCGTTTGAAAAAACAGAATAAAAGGGATTTCTTTCCGTTTTGCCTCAAAGCTCGGATCGTTTCGGACTTTTTAGGCAAAATGCCGAACGGGCTTTATCAAAAGCCCGTTCATATTTTTATGAAAAAAAGTGGCCAAACGCCGAGCGCTTATTGCAGCTTTATTTTAAACAGCCTTGCCATATTCTCATTGCCTTCCATTCTGACCGTCAGCCGACCGGTTTCCGAAGCATATGTATAGCGGCATTTGGTATCTTTTTGGGGAAAGATCATCTCCGCGCAGGAAGCGCCCCGGAAATATTTGCCGAGTTCAATCGTACAGCAATTTTCCTCTGTGCAGCGTACTTTCCATACAGCCAAAAGCATTTCGGTGCGTGCGCGGTTAATTAATCCGGCCGCTAGAAATCCTCTTTTTCCCATGACGCTTGCGCCCAGAGGGAAGACTCCGTAAGCAGAAGCAATAAATTGTCGGTTTTTCTTAAACAGTTCCACGCCTTCCTGAATCAGCTTAAAATTATATTCATCCGCATATTCAATTCTGCCGGACATATAAATGGTTCCGATATTGCCGGTAACCAGGTTAAAAATGGTTTCCTCGCCGTCTTTATTTCGCTGCAATAGGAAAGACGGATCTCCGCCGGCATCCAATACTTTAGCCTCGGGAACCGTAACCGAATAAGGATAGGCCCAGTTTCCCGCCTTTTCCGGCGGCATAATTGCCAGCGATCCCGCGGCAATCGACGCATAATTAAAATAATATTCCTGGTCACTGGTGCTCTGGAGATAAAAATGGGAAAGCGTTCCGTGATCGGCACGCATCGCGCCGCTGCCGCAATTTTCAATCACCAAATCCGGATAGCGCCGGTAAAGCTCTAAAATAAAGCTGTAAAACGCGTGCATGCGCTTGCGGGATTCCGTATTATAACATTCCCCCTGTTCCCCAAAGCCGATACCGGTAGAAAAATTATGGTCATTTTTAATATATCGCATACCCATCTGATACGCACGGTCAACCGCGGCAAACAAATGCTTCCGTACTTTTTCATCGCACAGATCATAAATTCCTCTGCTTCCGGAGAGCACGGTTCCGTTACGCCTGATCATAGCCCGGTCGCTGCATCTTGCTCCCTCCATAGTATCTTCGATGGCTTCGAACTCAAACCACAGTCCCGCTATCATTCCGCATTGACGGATTTTATCAAGAATTCCCTTCAGTCCGCCGTCGCCGAAACGATCTTCATCGGGAATATAATCACCAACACCACCGATACAGTTTTCACATCCTCTGGGACGGAACCAACCGGCGTCAATGCAGAACACCTCACAGCCGGCTTTAGCGGCTGCCTCAATCAACGGAACCAGTGTTTCGCCGTTAGGTTCGCCGAAAATACAGTTCATATAGCAATTGAAGCACACCGGCGCCGTGCCGTTGGACCATTTTACAAGGGACGTTTGCCGCTTATATTCGGTAAGCTCTCGTACCGCCTCCTCAAAACCTCCCTGCACCATTCCGTATACCGCGCAGGTAGTGGTATATTCTTCTCCCGGAGCAAGAGTAACATTCCAGCCATCGTGATTGATGTCGGCGCTGTTGCACTCCATGGTAACGGTATCTCCCGGCTTCCCCACGGTAAGTTCCCATGTGTGACCGCCCTCATGCTCCATAAAATAGGCGCAGCCCTTTTCCAGATCCTCCACAATCACAAGCGGATAATAGCGGCCGCTGGACCAGCTTCCTTCGCTGCGGAAAGCCGCTACGCCCGTCGTAGTATTTTCTGTAGGTCTTGTCGGCGCCATACCAAAATCCCAAAAGCTTCCGTGTTTCCACTGGGCTTCTCCAGCCCAGGCCGATTTGCACCAATGCAGACGGAATCGCCGGGGATCATCCCAATTCATCACACCGGTGTCTGTTTGAATCATAAAATAAGCCGAGCTGACACGTATCAGCGGCAGAGGATTATTGCCCTGATTTTTTACCGTATTGTACTGGCGAACCGCGCAGCAGTTTTCAAAGAACTCATAGTGCTGAACAACTTGTAAACCCCGTTCGGTACGATTGATGGTTACCTCTTTTTTTCCGTTTTCATAGCTTCCGTATTCTATCATACCGCTTCCGCTGTACATACTGGCGCTGGAATAATTGAAGGAATTTCCTTCGGTAAAAACATGTGCGTCTCCTTCTACGTTTAACTGAAAATTACAGCCGTCTTTATGGGGAAAGTTTTCTCCATACCATAAAGCTTCCACACAGGAAAAATTCTCGGCGGCAGACTTCATATAAAATCAACTCCTTTTTTTAGATTATATCCCATATTCTCAGCAAAGGCCATAGCCTTTTGTGTGATTTTTTACGCTATTTGTTCGATGACAAAAGAATACGCTTTCAGCGGCAGCGTGTCAAAAAAGTCCTACGGCAAAAAAATTGCGCAATAACGTTTTCATCCACCTTTTTCAAAAGGTACAAAATACCCCTTCGGTTCTCCCGCCGGATGGGCACAAAAAGCGCAGGAGACAAATACTCTATCCGGCTGAGCTACCGGCGCTTAAGGTTTTATAAGGTTATGACGCTCTATCGGGGAACACTCTTAGGAATGAGGCAAAACATCCCCCCGATGTGATGCATAAAAATTATACCTATCCACCAACAGTTTTTTTGACAGACTGACGCTTTCAGCGGTATGCTTTTATTGTAAAGGTTGGCCCCCAATTTTTTAAAACTTTAACCGATGAAAAACCCGCCGCCTGCAGTGCCTCTATTTCATGCGGCACCGTTAACGGCGTATCATAATGATAAAATTCATTATCCGTTATATTTTGTATTTGTTTTAAAGAAAGCAACTCTTTTCTGTGATGCTGTTCTTCTTCATCGGATAACGCGAAATAATCCGTCAGAATAAAATATCCGTTTTCTTTTAAGGCCTTGTACAATTTTTTATACAAAGGTATTTTTTGTTCTTTGGTAAAATGATGAAGAGATTCAACCGAAACCGCCGCATCAAATTCTTCCCGTTTAAAAGGAACATCAAAATAGGATCCTAAAACAAGCGTTAGCTCCTTTTGGGGAAATTTCTTTTCTAACGCCTTCAGCATACCGGCGGAAAGGTCAATACCCGTAACTTTCGCGCGAGGGTTGTATTGAAAATACTCTTCTAACTCCAGCCCTGTGCCGCAGCCTAAATCAAGAAGATGAATCCCTGATTTTTCGGGCAGACATTTCGCGGTAAACGAATAAAACTCCTGTGCGCATTCAATACAACTTAGTTGATGCCGATCATATTCCTTCAACCGATTTTCAAAAAATACATCCATTTTCTCAAGCATTCTGTTCTCTCCGTTTTTTCGTTTTCCGCATTTCTTTTTCTCTTGCTCAAAAGCAGAATCGCAAAAAGCCGCGGGAATCTGATCGGAAGATTTTTTCCTTGTATAAAAGGAAACAGGATTTTAAAAATCTTCCAAAGAATATCACCATACGAAGGCGTATGGTGATATGATATCAATCAATAATTTCGCAAAGCTCAGCTTTTTGGCCGGATACGCGATAAGATAACACTTCAAGCGGCTTTATTTGCGCAGCAAAGGAAACATCAAGCGCCGGCAGTGTAACACGAACCGCTTGCTCTTTTTGATCGGCATTAAACAGCCGAAGAATGTATCCGTTTCCGTCAAAAGCAGGTTTAAACGCAGCAAGCTCAACCGCAGGATTATCCAAAAGACAGCCCGGCATCGGCTTTTGTCCGTTTTCCGGAGGGAAAAAGCAGACGGCGACGGGCGGCTGATTCAGCACAATGCTCTCGGTATTGATTTTTTCTCTGCGTTCATCCGCCGCGGATGCCTTGATCCGGAAAAAGAATTGCCGTTCTCCCTGATCCATTCGCTCACCGAAACGGTCTTGCCGCAGAATCACACGGTCTTCCAGCGGATGCGCGCAGTAAGCGGGGGTACGCATCAGTGTCAGCAGCAGCGCGCCGTTCTCCGCGCTGAGCGCGTAGGTGCCGGTATTGGCGATACTCAGGGCGTTTTCTTCCGTGCTTAAAAGCACATATTCCTGCGCTACGCATTCCAAGCCGTTCTGGCGCAGTTCATCCACGCCGTACGCGGTTTTTCCGTATAAAATACCCGAGGAAAGCGAAGTTTCCAGCGAATATTTAAACATGGTGTTTTTGGCAGTAGTAATGAGGCGCAGCTGCAGATCAATATAATTATCATTTTTAGGGAAGGTGTAGCGCAGCACCGCCTGCGCTTGGGAGGAAGCAACAACGCATTCTATGATTGTACGTACCGGTCCGTCCTCAATGATATGAACCGGGGCAAGTTCCGCCTGCTCTATGCCACAGATAACCGCTGTTTCTTCCGCAGAGACGGGTGCAAGTGTTCCCGTTACCTTCTGATAGCCCTGTACGCGCATTCCCCAAGGATCTTCATCATCGGCAATGGTTATAATTTTACCCGTAGGTTGCTGTATGTATTCGGTTCCGTCCGCGACATAACTTTCCAGCAAACCGGTGCGCCTATTCAGCCGTGCCGCGTAACGCAGCCCTTCAAATACATAGCACTCTCCTTCGCACTTTGCCTCGAAAACAGGCCGCTGCGGCAACGCTTCCGCACGGAGATTAAAACGCGTCATACCGCTGGGGACAAGCTGCGCGCGGAACGCGACACGCTTACGCCATTCAAGGGGAATATTGCTGTACTCTTTTTCTACCTGAGAAGGAACCTCAGTTCCGCTCTCGTCAAAGACGGAAAGATTAATAAATTCCTTTCCCCAATTTTGGTCAGCCAGCATCAGCTCACAAAAAATATTTTCCTGCACCGGATAAGGATGCGGATTGTATACCAAAACAGGGAATTCCCCCTCCTTTGCCCGTGCCTGCCCGGCAGAAAGCTTAAAAAAGGCTTTTGTCTTTAATCGTTCGGTTTCCATCAGGCCATGATGCAGCAATTGAATTCCCGCTTCTTCCACCGGCTGAATGGAAGAGCCGGGCAGAATATCATGGAACTGGCCAAACATCAGATCTTTCCAGGCAATGTCCAATTCTTTTTTCGGATACGCCATCAGGCCCTGCATCGCCGCGGCCGAAAGCATTTTTTCAGCCGAAAGCAGCTCATGCTCCAGCTTGCGGTGCAGCTGCTTGATTCGTATCTGAGAACTGTAGCATCCTACATTGGTATGCTGCAGCGAAGCACTGTGTTCCGGCCAATTCTCATTTTTACAGGCGGCAAAGAAGTCCTCCGGGGCAGCATGCAAAATTTCAAGATCTTTGCTTGAATGGATAAGCTTTGTAATTTCTTCCAAATCAATTTTTGAAGGTCCGCCTCCGTGATTGCCTACCCCCCAAAGAATAACGCCGTTTTCCTCATTCTTTTGCTTTTCTATTTCTTCCCGAATACGATCAACGGAATGTCCCAAGCGCGAGTTGTAACATGGCATACGCAGCACACGGACAGAACTTTCGGCAAAGCCCTTCCATACAAAACGGTCTGTGGGAGGCACCTGATCATAAGGCCGGCAGATGATGTAGCTGTCGAAGCCGCTTTTTTCCATAATTTGCACAATACCGCGCGTATGGCCGAACGGATCAAAATTGATGGCAGTGTTGGGACGGGCACCGAATTTTTCATTAAAATAGTGCAGTCCCGCGCTGATTTGACGAACAAAAGATTCCCCGGAAGGCATATTACAGTCAGGCTGAAGATACCAGCCGCCCATAATATGCCACCGTCCCTGTTTCACCAATGCTTGAATACGGGCAAAAAGCTCCGGCTCAAAATCTTCAATCCACTCGTAAAGAATCGCTTCATTATGATTAAAAACAAAAGCGTCGTATTTTTCACACAAATCTGCCGCTACACGAAAAGTGGAAATGGTCGCGCCTACCCCTTCCTTCCACTCCCATTGCCACATGGGATCAATATGCGCGTTGCAAAGCAAATACATTCGTTTCATATAAAAATCTCCTTTTACTTGATTTGCCGTATTCCTACGGGTACGACAAAATACCATTACGAAAAGTATAGCAAAAAAAAAAGGGACTGTCTATAGGCAACATAGTAAATTTTTTGCTTTTTTTGAATTAGCGAACCAATCTACTACACAGGAAAGTAATACTTTTCTGAGAGTGTCAACAAAGTCAGCACTCTCTTGGTCGGGGACGACGCTGACTCGAAAATCGTTAATTTTCGGACTGCACTCTCTCCTCGCCAGCCATGCCCTTTTCCCTTAAAAAACCGCTTATCAAACATTTTTGGCTTGGAGTTTTTCCGACGTACCTTTGGGAAAAACAAAGCGCGGCTGAACACCGCAAAAGATGGAATTTTAGGTTTGTCTGCAGTCTGAGGAAAGCAATGCTTTCCTTAATATCTTTATTTTTATAGTTTGCGCATCGCCGTCTCAGGCAATAACCGTTTTTGTTTTCTCTTCCGGCGCAAGGACAAAAGCACATCTTTTTTCGTGGAGCATATAATAAAAAGGGGCTGTTTTTACCTCCCCGGAAATGAAGGAGAAATGCTTATGGGTTTAACAAATTCAAATAAATTTATCAATACCGATCAGATTGATTGTCTCGGTTCGTTAAAGGTAACGCTTGCGTTGGCGGCGTCACCGGATATCAGCAGTAACCCTACGGATATCGTTTTAATTTTGGATCGTTCCGGCAGTATGGCCGGTGATCCTTTGGCGAATATGAAA
This sequence comes from uncultured Selenomonadales bacterium, assembly GCA_905200615.1. GTDB lineage: Bacteria > Bacillota > Clostridia > Christensenellales > QALW01 > UMGS1322. The sequence continues at coordinate 22,493 of CAJKLB010000020.1, forward strand.
GCAGGCGCCAAAAAATTTATTGAAATCATCGATGAGGCAACCGACAATTCACAGGACGGCAATATCGGTTCCGGAAGCCGAATCGGAATCGTCAGTTTTGCGGATACGGCCGTTCAAAACACATCCCTTATTACTTCTGTAGACGCGCTGAAGGCGGCGGTGGACAGTTTAACAGCCGGCGGCGCTACCAATCATGCCGACGCGTTTGCCAAAGCCTCTGCTTTATTTGATCCCACCTCCAGTAACGCTAAGGTTATGGTGATGTTTACCGACGGAAAAACAACGGCCGGCATTAATCCCAATCCGGTAGCAGCCGCGGCTCGCGCAGCGGGAATTATCATTTATTGTATCGGTCTTGTGGGTGCTGACGGAATTGACCCCGCGATATTGAACGAATGGGCTACCGATCCGGATGCTTCCCATGTGGCCATCGCGCCCAGCGATGATGATTTGGAGGATTTATTTGCCGATTTAGCGCAAAATATTTCAAAACCGGGGGCAACTGACATCGTAATTGATGAAGTGATTAACCCTGATTTTATCATTACCAGCATCATGATGCCCACCAAAGGTACGGCGAGCATGATCAACGCGACCACTTTAAAATGGACCATTGACGAATTGGGTACTACGTCAAACGAAGGAGCGTCACTGGAATTTTTCATTCGTCATGTTGCCGATACTTCGGGAACCAAACTGGTAAATGAATCGATCACCTATACGGATAACGAAAATAACGTAGCAATTTTCCCCAAACCTACCGTTTTGGTAGATTGTAGAAGCATTGTCCGTCCGGAACCCTGTCCTATTCCTATTGATGTAACCATGGACGGCTGCCAGGATTTTGTGGTTTTTGACGCGGGTGACACGTATTTGGAATCCACCGCCGCATTTTGCAGCTGGATGTCAATTTGAAAAACGTATGTCCGAAAAAGCGTGTGGCGTTGGGAATTCTTTTAACAGAGGTAGATCCGGAGGGCAAAGAACATCAGCGGGGAATCAAAACCCTCACCATTCCGGCTCACGAGCATGAGGTATGCCGCGACGTATTAGTAAAATGTATAAAATTTGTACTGCCGGAGGATTTGGATGTTTCCGGAGGAACGCCGGGATCCACGTGTAACAGCAGAAATTTACGGGTTCGGATTCTTGCCAACAATATTGATTGGGATTTTGAATGCTGTGAGTTCACGGTTTAACACTGTTTTGCACAAACAATAAAAAGCCTCAAAAGCGGCTTTTTATTGTTTATGCGTTATATATTTACTTGTTTTTTCCGCAGCTATAATTGTTTTGAAAACAATTTGCGCTCACCGTCGTCAATTTCATACGGTTCGTCCGCAGCCGAATCGTTAATGATACGGATCATCCGATGCTTGATTCCGTTATTGGGCGGATTCAGCACATGCTGCGCATGAAAAACACTGACCTGATATACCGGATCCACTGCCAGAAAAATACCAACAGCGCCTGCCCATCCGAAATCCGAAGGAATACAGCCTTTGCGCGGACAGCGCAGCCCTAACCCATAGCCGTAATCAGGATGCCAAAAATCCTTGTGCGTAATGTCATTCAAGCAGTCGGTCTGCATAAGAGAAATGGTTTCCTTTTTTAAAATGATATCTCCCTTGCGCAGGGCCTCAAGAAATTTTATATAATCCTCCACCGTAGAAATACAGCCGGCGCCTCCGCTTTCATATTCGCTCCCCAGCTTAAAACCCACGATTTGTTTTCCGCAGTTTTCTACCCGATTCTCTTCATTTATAAAGCGATACTGCTCGGCAATGGTATCCAACTCCTCTTCCGGCAATAAAAAAGTGGAACGAGTCATGCCCAGAGGATCAAAGATATTTTCCTTTACATATTGCCCGAATTTTTTGCCTGTCAAAACTTCAATCAATCCGGCCAGTACATCGTGTTCAAAGCCGTAGCGCCAATGGGTACCGGGTTCAAACAGCAGCGGCTCCTGCGCCAGATACGCCACGGTTTTCCTTGTGGGGCATTTGCCGCGGGTTTCTGTTTTTGCCCTTTGCAAAGCCTGACAGCAGGCATCATAGGTGAACCCGGCTGTCATCTGAAACAAATCCCGCACAAGAATAGGTTTTTTTGCTTTTTGCAACCCGTCAGGCGTGTGCACTGTCATATGGGAAAATTCGGGCATATATTCAGCCAGCGCGTCATCCAAGGAGAACAGCTTTTTTTCGTAAAGCTGCATAGCGGCCGCACAAGTGAGCGGCTTGGAGGCCGAATACACATTATAACGTTCTTTTCCTGAAACGGGCGTTTTTTTCTCTAAGTCGGCATATCCATTTTGATGTCTGTAAATACACTTTCCGTTTTTATAAACGATGCAGTCATAGCCCGGAACGCCCATTTTTAAAAAGCTATCCAAGAACTCGGTTAATTGTTTTTCCATAAAGTCTCCTTTTGCCAGGGTATTTTAACGCAGGGTTACCGAAAGCTGCAAAGGTGAGATCAATTGCGCGGTTACTCCCGTGCCTAAAGCCGAACTTAAAACAATTACCGGCTGTAAATCATAGGTGCCCGCCTCTTTTTGCAAAAGTGAAAGCCGAACGATCACATCATTGGTATCAATTTCATTCAGGCTGGAAGCCGGTCCCGTTAAAGTTACGGTAGCCTTCAAATCAATCACGCCGTCCGCGGTAATCCGGCGGGTTACCGATCCGTTGGAAATACTGGCGGTAAGACCGGGCGTCAGACCGGACACCGTAATGGAACGTTCCACGGTGACCGTTTGCTGTGCTTCAATGATATCGATCTGCGCCACGGGAGTTTCCTGCCCCGGCGCCAAAGAAATCCCCTCCGGCAGAGTAAAAGTAAGCGGGGCTTCGGTAAAAGAAGCGTCTTTCCCGGTAAGGTCGATCGGATCCGGAACAACGGCAGTAATTTTGTCCACAGTCTCCCGATGACCGCAGATCACTACTTTTCCGGCGGTAATGCCGTTAAATTGATACCCTTTTGCCACCTGATCAATGTTTATTACCGTGTTTTCAAGCTCTATGGGAACTTCCTTAAGGGTTTGAATATCCATATCAGCGGTAATCCTTATGCCGTTAAAACGGATGGCATTTCCGCTCTCATCCTCAAAACGGCACACAGAGGAAACGATATCGCCGTCATTTAAAGAGGCAAGATCAATATCTACCACCGCGCTGGCAATACGGTCCACATAATAGCTGGCACCGGTAATCGAAACGGTTTCGGGATATTCAGGGTTTACAGATACGAGTCCCGGAGTCAGTTCTCCGGAAGTACGGATGCTTACGGGAACATCCTTGGAAACCAATTTATCAATGGTCAGATTCACACTGGAGGGTGTCACGGATACCAAACTGACATCACCGATATTGTTAAAAGAGATAATTACCGGCAGATTATTAGAACCTTCCTTAGTTACTTTTGTCAAGTCGATACTGGCGGAGATTGCATTTTCGTTAATAAATTTATAATCAGAATGCGCTACGCTTACCTTTACCGAAACGGTAATGGGATTGGCGGAAAGGTCATCTCTTGTCGTCAGCCCGCGGGAGGCAAGCTCATCCAGTCCGCTGGCGGTAACGGTAATTTCCGTAATATTTTTCGTGCGGGCGGGGTTGGTCTCGGTAATAACAAAATTCCACAAAATAATGGCAAAAACAATAGATAAAAGTTTAAGAACCATGTTATTGGTCAGATAAGATTGCAGCGGACGCGCGGGTTTTTTATTCTTCTGCGGAGGCTGAATCGTCGGTGCCATTCGTATCATCTCCTTTCCCGAAAAGCTTGGTAAAAAGCTTTATATATAAAGGCAGCGGTTTGGTTTTGGTTTGCTCCGCATATGCATCGGAAAGCAGCTTTCGCAGCATTTCCAAATCCAGATAACGCTGAAAACTACCGCCGTGCGCCGCGGAGATCACACCGGTTTCCTCGCTGACCACAAGAACCAGCGCATCGGACTGCTCGCTCATACCCAATGCCGCACGGTGACGTGTGCCCAGGGATTTTTCAATATTGTTATTCTCTGAAAGAGGCAGAAAACAGCCGGCAGCAACCACGCGGGAACCGGTGATAATCATAGCGCCGTCGTGCAGCGGCGTGTTGGGTTCAAAAATATTTTCAATCAGTTCCGCCGAAATTCGGGCGTCCAGCGCGGTGCCGGTAGCAATGATATCCTTTAAGTCAGATTTTTTTGTAAATACGATCAGCGCGCCTACATGCCGGCGGGAGAGATTATCCGCTACCTTTACCAGCTCATCAACGTTCTTTTCCGTATCCAGTTCTTCTTCTATGTTATCAAAAAAGTGGCCGCGGCCAAGATTTTCAAACGCTCGACGAAGTTCAGGCTGAAACATGATCACAAGAATAATGATTCCGGAGGTAAAAATAGAACTGAGCATCCAAGTGATAGTAGGAAGCCCCAGCCAGGAGGCTACGGCCAGCGCAATGATAAGCAGCGCCAATCCTTTCAGTACATGGATAGCTTTGGTATTCTTAAAGAATTTAAGCACTTGATAAATGATTACCGTCATAATGGCAATATCCAGTACGTCAAACCAGCTGATATTTGCAAGCAGACTGTTGGAAAAAGCCCGACCGATACTGCTGAAAAAATCACTCATAAAACTGCCTCGCAATTCAAAATTACTATTTATTATCATAACACATATAACAAAAAAAAAAAAGAACTAAATTTATTTTGCTTGACACGCGCGCGGAAAAGCGTATAATATGTTTTTAAAATTGAGAATCATTTTTAATTTAGTTTCGGGAAGGTGAATCTTTTGCCGCGCAGGTATCATACCAGACAAAAAGATGAAATCATGCAAAAAATAAAGGAAAAGGGCGATTTGCATTTTACCGCCGAAGAAATCGCCACCTCTTTAAAAGTTTCCGGCAGCGGAATCGGCCTTTCCACGGTATACCGTCAGCTTGACGCGATGGTGCGCGAAGGCGTTTTGCGCAAATATCTCTCCAGTGCCGGCCAGAGCGCATGCTATCAGAGCACGGGATCTTGCGGGGAGCATTTTCATTTGAAATGTATTTCTTGCGGAAAGCTGGAACATCTTTCCTGTACCCATCTGGACGGAATCAGCGAGCATGTGGCCAAGCAGCACGGCTTTCTGATTGACAGCTCACGTACCGTGTTCTACGGAATCTGTAAAGAATGCGAGGAAAAATAATTGCGCAAACTGATTGTATGCTTGCTGATTCTTTGCCTTGCCGTGGGATGCGCGCCGGAAAAGGAAGCGGAAACGCTGGAGATCATCGCAACGCTTTTTCCTCAATATGACTTCTGTCGTCAGATTGCCGGTGATAAAGCCCGGGTAACTCTGCTGCTGCCGCCGGGAATGGAAAGTCATAACTATGAGCCCTCCGTCAGCGATATTCTTTCAATTTCCAAAAGCGATCTTTTCGTATATACCGGGCCTTATATGGAAGCTTGGGCACAGACGGTGATCGACGGTCTGGACGAAACGGTACGCGTAGTGGATGTTTCTCAGGGAATTACGCTCTGCGAGCACGAGGATCATGAAGAGCATGAACATGAGGGTCACGAAGAATTAGATCCTCATATCTGGACGGATCCTGTGCTTGCCGTTGAAATGGTGCGAAATATTTTAGCCGCCCTATGCCAGGCGGATCCGCACAACAGCGGCTATTATACCGAACGCGCCAAAGCGTACATCGCGCAGCTTGAAGAATTGGATCGGGAATTTTCGGCCATTACCGCTCAGCTGAAGAACCGGGTTCTTTGCCATGGAGGGCGATTCTCCATGACGTATTTTGCCCGGCGGTACAATCTGACCTTTCTTGCCGCCTTTGATTCCTGTTCTTCCCAAGCAGAACCCAGCGCCGCGCGAGTAGTAGAGATGATTCATCAGGTCAAAGAACAAAATTTGCCGGCGGTTTTTTATGAGGAACTGACAGAACCCAGAATTGCACAGGTCATTTCTCAGGAAACCGGCGCCGAATTGCTGCTGCTGCATACCTGCCACAATGTTTCACGAAAAGAACTGGAGGAAGGCGCTACCTATCTCTCTCTGATGCAGGGCAATGCGGAAAATTTAAAAAAATATGTAAGGATGCAGGAAAATGATTGTTAAAACAGAAGATCTTACCGTTTGTTTCGGCAGTACCGAAGCACTCAGCCACGTTTCGTTTTCCGCGCAAAAAGGAGAATATATTTGTATTGTGGGACGCAACGGATCGGGTAAAAGTACGCTGATCAAAAGCCTTTTGGGTTTAGTTCCCACAAAAAGCGGAAAAATCACCTTTTCGCCGGACGCGGGAAAAATCGGATATTTACCGCAGCAAAACAGCATCGAAAAGAATTTTCCGGCTTCGGTTTGGGAAACGGTACTCTCGGGCTGTCTGAACCGCTTAGGGATGCGTCCGTTTTTCTCCGGCAGTCAAAAGCGCAGGGCACTGGATAACATGCGTCGGCTGGATATTTTAGATATCCGAGAAAAACCGTTTTCTTCGCTTTCGGGCGGGCAGAAACAGAGAGTACTGCTTGCCCGCGCGCTCTGCGCCGCTGAAAATCTTCTGCTGCTGGATGAACCCGTTACCGGTCTTGATCCTATCGTTACCGATGAGCTTTACAGCTTGATCCGGCAAATGAATCAGGAGCGCGGCCTTACGGTACTGATGGTATCGCATGATGTGGAAACGGCTCTGAAATACGCCGGAAAAGTACTGCATCTTGATCACCGAGTACGTTTCTTCGGCACCACGGAAGACTATCTTCATACGGAGCTGGGAATTCATTTTACCGGGAGGTGCTGCAAAGATCATGATTGAAATGATAAAGGAAATGTTTTCCTACTCTTTTATATTGCGGGCGTTTGCCGTAGGGATCATGGTATCTCTGTGTTCCTCACTGTTAGGCGTTACCTTGGTTTTAAAAAAATATTCCATGATCGGCGACGGTCTTTCTCATGTAGGCTTCGGCGCAATGACAGTGGCATTGGCGCTGAATACCGCGCCGCTGTATGTGGCGGTTCCGGTGATGATTCTTTCGGCGTTTCTGCTGCTGCAGCTGCGCCAGAACAGTAAAATAAATTCCGATGCGGCCATCGCTTTGATTTCCAGCACCTCCATCGCCGTAGGGATTACCGCGGCCTCTCTTTCGGGAGGAATGAATACAGACGTATACAGCTATATGTTCGGCAGTATTTTAGCGGTAACGAAAAGCGACGTGGTGATTTCCGCTGTTTTATGCGGCACGATTCTGCTGGTGTTTGTTCTGTGTTATCACCGCATTTTCGCCGTTACCTTTGATGAGAATTTCGCCCAGGCTTCCGGAATAAAAACCAAACCGTTCAATTTGCTGTTTGCTCTTCTTACGGCGGCTACTATCGTAGTCGGTATGCGTGTAATGGGAACGATGCTGATTTCGGGGCTGATTATTTTTCCCGCCGTTACCAGTATGCGGATATTCAAAACGTTCCGCAGCGTAATGTTCTGTGCCGCCGTGGTTTCCGTAGTTTCTTTTATTGTAGGAATGCTGGCCAGCTACGCGTTTTCCTATATTCCCGCCGGAGCGGGCATTGTACTGGCAAATCTTGCTTTTTTGCTTGTGTTTTCTTTCCTTGCAAAAATAAAAAAAGTAAATTGACGCAAGCTTTCCGCCGCGGTATAATAGAAGGCAAGCAGACAGTTCGAAACCATCCTGTCTTAAAACAAAACTAAGGAGAGAAAAAAAATGAAAATTACAGTCAAACAGTTGGTACGCGGTGCCATCATAGCGGCGCTTTATGCCGTTATTACCATTTTTACGGAAGCAATTTCCTTCGGTCCGGTTCAATTTCGGGTATCCGAAGCATTAACACTGCTTCCTTTTTTGATGCCCGAAGCAGTTTGGGGGCTTACCTTAGGATGTCTGATTGCCAATGTGTTCGGCGGCACTGTGCTGGATATCATTTTCGGTACGCTGGCCACGTTTATCGCCGCGCTGATCACCAGAAAAATCAAAAGTCTATGGCTTACACCCCTCCCGGTAATTTTATGTAACGGTATTATTGTAGGCGCGGTGATTACTTTGGGAACATACGAGTTCAGTTTCTTTGCTTACGCCGCTACAGCCTTTAACCTTTTTATAAGTGAAACCATCATTTGCTATTTGGGTGGAATTCCACTGCTGGCCGCGCTAAATCAATTGGCCAAAAAAACGCATTTTTTTCAATAAGATTAAAAAATGTTACAAAAATAGGTCTCATAATTTACACTTTGTTAATAAATAGGGTAAAAAAAATATTGAAATCCCTGTTGCTACGTGTTATAATTATACGGTAGTGTGTACTATACTATAGTACAAAAAAAAATAAGGAGGAAACACCTAAATGAGAAAGGCTCTCAAATTTTCATTTGTAGCTGCCCTTGTTGCCTTGCTTTTTTCAACGGCAGTTGCATGTACCGGTAACGGAAATAACGATCCTACGCCTACCCCTGAAGGCGGTACTTCCGTGACCGGTGAAAACTTTACCAAGCCGGATGAAACCTATAGTTTCTATTCTTGGCAGTATAATTCCGAAAACCCGTATGCGGGCGATGACGAACGCAATCAGCAAATGCGTGAAAGAGTAGAAAGACTGCAGAATGATTACGCGATTACCATTCAGTTTGTATCATCCACCAACAGCAGCGTTCTGCTTCAATCTGCTTTCCAAGGTATGCCCGAAATCACCGGTATGAAAGAGGGCGGCCTGCATACGATGATGGATACATATCTGTATCAGAACGTTCCCGGCACATGTCTGACTCCTCTTTCGGATCATTCAGACGTTTATAACTTTGATGATGAAAACAAGTTTAACGTATATTCACAGTATGATCTTTGCGAATATAATGATAAACTTTGGTATTTCATTCCGATCGAACTGGGCGTTCACTTTGAATGCGGCGGAAACGCGCTGGTATTTAACAAAAAATTAGTAGAAGCTGCCGGTTACCCTGCGGAGACGATTTATAAGTGGGTAGATGACGGCGAATGGACTTGGGATAAGTTTGAAGAAGTTCTTGTGGCCGCTACCAATAAAGATCAAGGTATTTGGGGTATTCAGCGTGGTAATGAAGCGCTTGTTATGTGGTCGCTTGCCAATTCTAACGGAACAGAATTCGTTACCTTAGAAAATTATCCTGACGGTTCTAAACAAGACGTTTTCGTTTACACTGGCGACAAAGGTGACCGTTTGATGGCTGCGTATGATGAATTTATTAAGCTTGCCAATACACTTCAGGTAATGGATACCACATACTATAACTCCATGGATAAAACACCTCTTGAAAACTTCCAAAACGGTTTATCTGTTTTCTTCTATAACGGTTACTCTTCTAACCCGTTGAGTGAAATTTCCAAAATGGAAGAAGATTACGGTCTGGTTCCGTGGCCAAAGGGCCCCAACAATGTAGCCAATGAAAATCAGTATCATTCTTTCTATCCGCATCTGAATCCTTACTGCGTATTCCGTAATGAAACCGGTAACGTAAAGGGTGCGGTACAGATCCTTTGTGAACTGTATACTCCCATTTATGACGCGAACAGCGAAGAAGCTCAAGCTTTGTATGAATCTGAGCGTCTGCAATTTACCCGTGATGAGGAATCCGCTAAAAACTTGGATTTAGTAGAAGAAAATAAAGTACACTTCCGTGTCTTTATGTATTCTGCTGCTCCCTGCACCATCGGAAAATCTTCTCAGCTTTCACAGGTGCTCTTCGGTAAAGGTGAAGACGATATTCTGGCACAAACCACCTCAGCAAGACAGTACTTTGATGGTATTTCTGCTGCGGTAAACCAGGCCATTTATGAACGTTCTCCCTATACTTGGAAGTAACAATACGTTTCATAAAAAGCGGTGAGATTTTCTCACCGCTTTATTTTATAGAAAAAGCCTTCCATTCTTATCTTGGATTCAGCGCTTTTAAATTAATAAGAACATCCTTTTGTCTTAAAGTTCCGGTATTCCTTTCACAATAATCTTGAATCTTTTTTATGGTATATCCATATTCATCGCATGTTTTGTTTCCTATCCAACCTATAAAACATTTCACTTTCCTTCTAAAACCCACTCATTTTCTTTGTCAATAAAGCACAAATCAAGCAGACAAAGCTTTTCTTTCTCCTAATAAAAACGCTGCCGTCATTCTTACCGTGTTTTTTGCCGGCTTTTTCCTATTGCTATTCACTTTTATGGCATCAATGCTGCTTTAGAGGATGCATAGCTTTTCAAATTCTTTGAATATTCCATCTGTCATATAAAAAAAGTCCGGCTATACCGAACTTTTTTTAACACTATAGATTTTCTTTTCCGCTTTTTCATCAGCACTGATTCAACCCGAATAATAGAGAAGCAAATTTCATTCTATCCAATAATCTAAAATATTTTATTCTCCTCTATGTGTCCAAAAGCGCGTTTTTCTCCGCAATAAAACGATTGAAATACGCTGCAATTTCATCTAAAAACAGCTTGAATTCCGGTTTTCTCGGATCATTGCAGGCAATTGTAACAACGATAAATACATCCTCTTTTTGATAACAAATACGTGATACATACTCATAGGAAGGAAGAATCATGCTCTTCTTTTTTTGACGTAAATACCAAGTTTCGTTCGTCATATACGCGCCGTCTTCTAAAATTAAATACATATCGGCACCGGATTGAGCCTCCTTTTGAATTCCATCCATATGACTAGCCAATCCACCGCTGCAAACGGCTTTAAATCCATTCTTTTCAAACTTTTTTACAGCTTCATCCTGTGGAAGATAATAGGATATATACCGCTTCCCTCTATATTGCTGTATTTTCCCCGTAAACGCTTCCTGCAAAACTTCATCGGGAATTTCAAGGGTATCCGGCAAATGGATATGCTTTAGGCCAAACGCATACCATACAGCTGTCAAACCCAGCAGTAATATACAGCCAACGGCTATAAAGCATAAAACCAGTTTCTTTTTTCCTATAGCCATATACAATCCCTTTCTTTACTCATTGCCCATTGCTTCATAATTCATACGATAAGTATATTCCTCTAAATAAGAATACCCTGTAAATACCTTATTGACGCTGGACAACTGAAAATAAGATACATTTTAAGCGGAATCTCATCATTTTCCGAGAACCCATGCGTGCAATACGCTGCGAATCCATGATACAGAAATTCATCAATTATACCCAACTTTTCTGATCCCGGCGCATTTTTATATTTCTCTTTGATTCCAACGGTCCTTTCGGACTTCAAAGCTACCGCAAACCGATTTCCATAAAAGACATATCGAAATCGTAACATCCGGTGTTTCCGGCGTATCCTATCAATAGATTGATTTATGATTAAATTTTGCTATATCCGCAAGCATCTTTCTTAAAAGATATCCTATATCAACTCAAAATTCAATAAAAAGTCAAAAAAACAAAGCAGGTTGCTCTGTTTTCATTTATTAACCAATGCTTCCTTTTCCCATTGCCAAAGAGACATCAATTCATTGAAATTCCAAGTCTTTCACCGATACCGGAAATCGGCTGTATTTCATCTGTATTGTCAACTCGGAACCGTTTTTGGGAATATCGATCGGCGTGATTTGATTAGATTTCACTTCGGCAATTTTTTCACCGTTGATCAAAATATTAAATACAATATCATTCCTGTCTGCATGAATGGTTACAAAATTGACATCGTTAAAACAAAGATAACGATATACCGCGCTATCGCCGGTTTTCATATTGCATAAACACATGCCCTCTCCCTGATCCGCAATGAATACGCTGCCTAAAAGCGAGCAGGCAATATCCGCGGGAATACATGTTCGGGCATGAATAGGCTCTTCCCCCAAGCTGGAGGTCATCCGCACTTCAGAAATTGTACCGTCTTGATGAAAATAAATGGGTTCTATGCACATCCGTCTCGAAAATTCCCCTTTATGGGTAGAACGATGATATAAAACATACCACTGACCTTTGAATTCAAAAATTGAACCATGATTGTTCCATGTTTTAGGATCACACCCAAAATTATCAATGATAATTCCTTTATATAGAAAAGGACCGAAAGGATTTTTTGACATCGCGTAGCCCAAACAGCAAGGTCTGTCTCCGTAACGATGCGTATCCGTGAACACCAGATAATACCATTCGCCTCTTTTTCGAATACTTGCGCCCTCATGGAACTCATGTTCTTTCACGCTTAAAGGTTGAATGACTGTCTCCTGCCGAATGCTTCTCATATCATCGTTTAATTCCGCCGCTCTGACATGATCAAACTGTCCCCAATAAATATAAGCCTTTCCGTCATCGTCAACCAGAACCGCCGGATCAATTCCATGCATATTTTCCATATAACTTGCTTTTTTAAAAGGTCCGTAAGGCGTATCCGATACAGCCACACCGTTTGTCTCATCTGCTTGGCAAAAATATAAATAATATTTACCGTTTCGATATACACAATCCGGCGCATATAAATTGGCGTGACTCCACGGCACATCTTCCGTGGAAAAACTCACTCCGTGATCTGTCCAATGGATCAAATCATCGGTAGAAAACACATGATATTCCCCGCTGCAATATTCTTTTTTCCCCTTTTTATCCATTGAACCGTAAACATACAACCGATTATCAAAAACACGCGCTTCGCCATCCGGCACAAATACATCCGAAGGAAGCGGGGGATTACTCTTATACCCGCGATTTTTTACTTTCATTTTTATGATTCCTTTTCACTTATACGTATTTTTATCTGTTATAAAATTTCAATTTCTTATCACAGTAATAGGAAAACATGTTTATTGGTTCCGATATAAATTTTTTCTGTTTTGAAAAACACATTCAATCCTTTTTTCACAAAACTAATTTTTGTCTAAAAATTGTTTATACGAACAAAAGTCCATCTGCTCTTCCGTAATTTCATCGGGAAAATAACCAAACTGCTGTTCAATGGGCATAAAATAAGCCAATAAGCTCCAGCCCCAGAACGGATCCAATCCGTTTCCTGTCTTTAATTCGGTGTTATAATATTCGCGATCGCCAATCGCTTTTACGTACCGATAGGTAGTATACGCTGTAAACGCGGCCAAATCCTTATATCCATAATCCCGCAAAGCGTGAAAAACATAATAGTTTGTAGGAATCCATGTCTGTGCGCGCCAGCAGCACCCTAAATCATCCGGCAGCACCGTATTGCTATACCCTTTTTCTGTAGCCGCAAGCGCAGGAAACGGGAATCCGCGCAAGAATTCTTCGGGATTCATAAGATGTTCATACACCATTCGCTCCGCCTGTTCCCGTGTGGCAACGCCTGCCCACATAGCCGCAAAAATACCGATGTATTTTACGCGGATTCGTTTGCCTGTTCGTTGATCAAGATCATAAAACAGCCCGTCCTCTTCATCCCACATCAGTTTCTGCATAGTCTGCGCAATACGATCCGCATATTCTGAAAACAGCTTTTCATCCTCTTTATTTCCTTTTAAGCGGGCAATAACAGAAAAGGCGCGGCATTCTCTGACAAGATATGCATTTAAATCTACCCCCTCACAAAAACAGTCATACCACCAGCCCGCGCGCTCATGCTGATTATCCATCCCTGTATGGGGAGCGCTGTCCCAAACAGATAAAGAATTTCCGTTCGGATCACGATCCAAAAGCCAATATAATAAATATTTCTTCAGTTTATCATACATATCGTCGCGAAGAAAATCCAGCGTTCCGTCATGCCGATAAATCAGCAATACACTTTGCGCCAAAAAAGGCTTAACATGTTCAGAAAGCTGTGCTTTATAGCAAGATTTAGAATCTGAACTACGCTGAATATGACCATTGGGTTTTTGAAGATATAAGAATATTTCCAAAGCATTCTTTAACAATGTTGTTCCATGCCCCATATAAAGCTGAATAATTCCTTCAAAATATTGATCCCAGTCATATAAAGTGGCATAAGAATAACCGGTATAATAGGTAAGCTGCGTATTGGGTTCGGTAAATATACCTTTTTTTTCAGCCATCATAGTAATACGCTGAATATCCTGCGATAAAACCGCCGAATCAATAACTTCCATATCTTCTCTCCTTTCAATAAAAAAATAATCCATTGGTCTTCTGCGCAACACCTGCTTTTTAGCAAATACTGCGCTCCTTTGAC
>CAJKLB010000021.1 GCA_905200615.1 uncultured Selenomonadales bacterium
CTCTTCTATTCGCTACTCTTTTTTTCTTCTGTCACTCATCATTGTAACACATACACCGGCACAGTGCGCTTTTTTCATTAACACATTGACAAACATACATGTTCATGCTATAATAAAAATATTATAAGAGGAGGGACTTTTTTGTATAACACGGAATTATATCATCAGATACTTTCAGGGAACCATCACGTTTACAGAAAACCCTTTGATACCTCTGAAGCCTCTGATTTTACAAACGCTTCCGTTGCTCCATGTACGCGGATGGCCATGCGCCTGGAAGATGTTTTTGCCCAGGAACAGCCGGTAATTTTCAACAAACAGCGCATTGTACTGATTCGTACGGTAACAGATGTACCCGATATTTTCAGTGAAAAAGAATGGGCGGATATTAAAAATACACATTTTGTACATGAACTGGGGTATGTCTCTAACCTTTGCGCTGATTATGGAACCACAATAGCCTGTGGGCTGGACGCGCGCAGGCAGGAAGCAGAAGTGCGCCTTATCCGCTGCCGCCGGGAGAAGGATGAAGAGGGAATTCTGTTCCTGGAAGCGGTGATTCGCACTATTGATGCTCTGTTTTTGCTTTGCGACCGCTATCAGGCAAAAGCCCGGGAACTGGGAAGAGAAGATATTGCAGCGGTATTTGATAAAATCCCGCATAAAGGCGCTTCCGGTTTTTGGGAGGCACTTCAGTTTTTTCGCATATTGCATTTTACACTTTGGGCAGAGGGAGAATATCATAATACAATCGGAAGGTTTGACCAATTTGCATATCCGTATTTAAAAAAGGATATGGATCAAGGCGTTCTTACAAAAGATATGGCTCAGGAATTATTGGAAGAATTCTTTTTGAGCTTTAATTGGGATAATGATATATATACAGGCGTACAGCTGGGAGATAACGGACAATCTATGATGTTGGGCGGTGTGGATGAAAATGGGGAAGACTCCTATAATCTTCTTTCGGAAATGTGTTTGCGCGCCAGCTGTGAATTAAAGCTTATTGATCCGAAAATTAATCTGCGTGTTTCTTTTGATACGCCGATGGAGCGGTATATTGAAGGTACTCGTCTTACCAAAGCCGGACTGGGCTTTCCTCAGTATTCGAATGACGATGTTGTAATTCCCGGATTGATGGCGCTGGGATATGATGAAAAAGCCGCACGAAATTATTCAGTTGCGGCTTGCTGGGAATTTATTACTGCCGGATGCGCAATGGATATTCCGAATATCGGAGCGCTTTCTTATCCCAAGGCGGTGCAGAATGTGTTGCTGAAAAATCTGGAAAAAACGGATAACTTTGAAAGTTTGATGCAATTGGTTCGGTGGGAAATTTATGCTCAGGTAGAAGCAATTTGTGCGAATATTCATGATCTTTATATTATACCGGCGCCGTTTTATTCTATTTTAATGGATGGTTGTATTCAAAAAGCTCGGGATATTTCCAAAGGAAATCGATATAATAATTTCGGCCTTCATGGTACGGGCATTGCTACCGCGGCGGATTCTCTGGAGGCTGTACGCGTGCATGTGTTTGAGAAAAAAACTGTTACCGCTGCCCAGATGGTAGATGCTATAAAAAAAGACTTTGCCGGCTATGAGGAACTTTTCCATACTTGCCGATTTGAAACGCCGAAAATGGGGGATAATGTGGAAAGCGTTGACCGTATTGCGGCAACCCTGATGGGGTGGTTTGCCGACAGCTTGAAAGGAAGAAAAAACGAGCGCGGCGGAATTTATCGCACGGGTACGGGCTCCGCTATGTTTTATTTATGGCATGCCAATGAATTGGAGGCATCGGCGGACGGCCGCCGCAAGGGAGAACCTTTTGGTACTAATTTTTCACCAAGTCTTTATGTAAAATCAAAGGGGCCGTTTTCTGTAATTCAGTCTTTTACCAAATGTCCTGTGCATAGAGCAATCAACGGCGGCCCCTTGACTATGGAATTCCATTCTACTGCATTTAATACCGAGGAAGGGATTGAACAGGTAGCAGCACTGGTGAAAGCGTATATCGATAAAGGAGGTCATCAGCTGCAGTTGAATTCGATTAATCGAGAGCGTATGGTGGATGCACAGAGACACCCGGAAAACTATAAAAATATGATTGTCCGTATTTGGGGCTGGAGCGCATATTTTGTTGAACTGGATAAGGAATATCAAGATCATTTAATTGCAAGGCAGGAATTTAATGAGTAATGGGACTTGTATTTGATATCAAGGAATTCGGCCTTCATGACGGCAGCGGTATGCGCACTACCGTGTTTTTGAAAGGTTGTCCGCTGCATTGTCTTTGGTGTCATAATCCTGAAGGAATATCCGCGGGGCGGGAAGTTGCCAGAAATACAGGGAAATGTACCGGCTGCGGACTCTGTCAGAACCCATGTATGCATCAGGAGTGTCAAAGTTTTGGTATATGCCTAAAAAGATGTCCCGGAAATTATGTGAGGTTGATCGGTACAGAATATTCTCCCGAACGACTGGCGGAACTGTTAAATAAAAATCAATATTTTTTAAAAAAAGGCGGCGTTACCTTTTCAGGGGGCGAACCGCTTATGCAAGCGGAATTTATTTTGGAAACGATCCGATTTCTTCCGGGAATTCATACGGCAATTGAAACCTGCGGTTTTGCTGCCGAGGATGTTTTTAAAAGAGTAATTCGGCAGATAGATAGTATTTTTATTGATATAAAACAGTTTAATGAACAAAAGCATATAGAGTTTACCGGTCAAAGCAATTCATTAATATTGAAAAACGTACAGTGGCTTATTGAGGATAAAAGAGTTTTTACGGTGCGAGTTCCTCTGATTCCTGGATTGACGGATACGGAAGAAAATTTCAATAAAATTGCGCAATTCCTTGCTCCGGCAGCGGGGCGGGTAAAAGTAGAACTGATTCCTTACAATAGGATGACAGGCGCAAAATATAAAGCGATCGGAAAAAAATACGAACCCTGTTTTGATGAAAAACAACCGGTCAATAAAAATACCTGGGAATTTTTCAAGAGAAACATTGAATGTATTGCCTATTGAGGAGAGATTTATGTATAGTTTTAAAAGCAAGGAAGAACTTTCTGTTTGTTTTAACGGTATTGAGATCCTTTCAAATTTGAGAATTTGGATAAATTCCACTTTGGGTAATCGCATAGATTTGCCGGCTATTCAGGCAAGTGAAAAAGCGGTACATTTTGAAAGTTCAGATAAAACGGCTGCGCTTACTCTTGTATTGCTTGAAAAGGGCGGCTGTTTCGCGTTTAAGGTAACCGGCGGGTATGATCCCTCCGGGACGCGCGGCCATGGCTCTCATTTACATGATTTTAAAGCAATTGGCATAGAATTTGGTATTCCTCATGAGGGAACATATATTGATGCTTTTATGGACGGACTGTTCTGGCAGCGTCCGTTTATTGGCAGAAAAATTAGTGAAATAAGGGAACGCACGCAGGCTCTTGTGTTTAAAAGAGGAGCTTTTTATGAGCTTTTTTTGACATCTTGCGATAAGGATTTTAAAACGGAACTCTTTCCTTGTGGAAGGAGAGTTTCATTAATTGCCCATTCCAATACCGTACAGGATCAAATCAATGATTATGTTTTCTTCGGCGGCATCGGCAATGACGTTTATGTTTTGCCGGAATTAGTGGCTGAATTTGGATTAAAGCAGATGAAAAAATGCGGCAAGATTAGAAAAGCAAAGAAATATCCTGAAATCTTTGAGTATCTCGGTTGGTGCAGCTGGGATGCTTTCCATATGAATGTTACAGAGCAAAATTTACTGGATAAAGCGAAAGAATTTAAAGAAAAAAATATTCCGGTGCGGTGGATGATTTTGGACGATATGTGGGGGGATGTTCCGTGTAACGATTTAAAAACCATGCATTTTCGTGAGCTTAACAGCTGGGAGGCTGCTCCTGAAAGATTTCCGCAAGGGTTAAAAGGCGCGGTCAAAAAACTGAAGGAACAATATTCACTTTCCGTGGGAATATGGCATCCGATCAGCGGTTATTGGTGGGGAATTAATCCAACCGGCGCTTTGGCTGAAACACACGGAGATTTGTTGGAGTATACGATTCCGGGACTTTGGCCTGATGGGCCGCGTTATATGCATAGCTTTGAAAAGAGAAAAATAGAAAAATATTATGATAAGCAGCATGCTTTTTATAAAAGTTGCGGTATTGATTTTACAAAAGTGGATAACCAAGGCTCTACCGAACGCTTTTCTTACCGTAAAGGCTCTATCGGCGTTTGCTCGGAAAATCTTCATCGCGCTATAGAAAAAACAGCAAAAAAATATTATAGCGGTGCATTGATTAACTGTATGGGTATGCCGGTTGAAAATTTCTGGAACAGAACTTATAGTAATATCAACCGTTTCAGCGGTGATTTTCAGCCGGAAGACAGGAAATGGTTTATTCAGCATTTGCTGCAATGCAGCTATAATTCTTTTTTCCAGGGATCCGTATATACCGGCGATTGGGATATGTGGTGGTCAGATGATGCGCAGGCAAAAAAGAATGCAGTACTGCGAAGTATGAGCGGCGGTCCTATTTATATGTCGGATGAACTGGGAAGAAGCATAAGGGACGTCATTATGCCTACCGTTTTTTCTGACGGCAGAATTATCAGGCTCCGTAATCCGGCATTGCCTTCACGCGAGTGCTTGTTTGAGGATTGTGAAAACAACGGAAGAATTTTTAAAGTGTATAATACGGTTAAAGATTGCGGGATCCTTGCCGTGTTTAATTTAGATAAGGAGGAAAGACCGGTAACGGGAGAAATTTCTTTGTGGGATGTCAACGGACTAAAAAAACGCCGGTATTGTCTGTATGATTGGTTCAATCAGAAAGCATGGGTTTTGAAAAAAGGAGAAAGCATACCGATTACACTTCAAAATTATGATGATTTCCGCCTGTTTATCTTGGCTCCTCTTCAAGACGGCCGCGCCGATCTGGGATTGATGGAAAAATATATGATGCCGGCTACTTTTGTAAGTACGGCTGAGGGAATGAAAGTGCTGGATCAAGGAACCTTTGCGGTATACAGTGAAACAGTGCTTAAGGGCTTTGAAGAAATAAAGGATCATATTTATATAAAAAACGTAAAGAAAAACGAATTGTTAACAAGGTAGGCCAATAAAAAACCGGATCTTTTTATGGAACATGCTTAATTGACTCAACTTGCAATGCCTATGATAAATTTTTTAAAAAAGAATGTATATAAAAAAAAAATAAGCACAGACTTTTATTGAGGTGAAAGTCTGTGCTTTATCTGTTGCTTTTGATTGTTGTTTTGCTGCTGCCGCTTACATTCAGGATAGCGGCAAACACGAAAAATGACGCGGTTAACCTGCAGGCAGAATTTATGCTTTTGGGCTTTATTCCGGTTAAGTTGTTTCAAAAAAGCATAACTGTAAAAAACGTTATCACGTCTTTTTTTTCAGGCAAAAAAAGCAAATACAGTAAAGCACGGATTTTCAGAGCGATAAGAAAACATATTCAAATTAAAAAGCTTATGCTGAATTCTCATATCGGCACGGGAGATGCCGCATCTACCGCAATTATCAGCGGACAGGTTTTTGGGTTTTTAGCGCCGGCTGTGGCGAATATTGCGCGGAGACAGGAATATAAGCTGGATATCCTTCCCATATTTGATAAAAAAGAGTTTGATTTTTGCGGCGAGTGTATATTGAATACGAATATGGTGCATACTGTAATTGCCATATTTGAAATTTTAAGGAGTAAGAAAAATGGAAAAGCATCCTATTGAAAACATTATGACCTCTACTATGGAAAATCTGAATAAGATGATTGATGTGGACAAAGTGATCGGGCATGCGGTCATTGCGCCGAATGGCGCCACAATCATTCCGGTATCACAATTGGCATTTGGTTTTGCTTCCGGCGGCGGGGAATATGAATTTCCGCAAAGTAAAAAGGAAGATTTTCCGTTTGCCGGCGGTTCCGGCGCGGGAATTTCAGTAAAACCCAGCGGCTTTTTAGTTATTTCCGGCGATCTCATTCGTTTCTTACCGATACAAAAAAGCAATAGCTATGATAAGATTATTGATTTAGTTCCGCAGGTAGTGGAACAAATAAAAAATATGGGCAAGGAAGAAGATACCACTATTGAATAAATCAAAGTTGTAAATACTATAAAAAGAGGGTTAAATTTATTAACCCTATTCTTTTTTTTGGAGGATTTTATGAAAAAATTTTTAGCCGGTTTAATGATTGCCGTCAGCGTTTTGTTCATGGGGGTTTCGGCTTCGGCGTTGGAAGCATCGGCCTATATTGTTATTGAACAGAGTACGGGGCGTGTTTTGTATGAGTCTAATGCGGATTCTCCAATGCCTATGGCAAGTACCACGAAAGTAATGACGGCTATTTTGGTAATAGAGAATCTTAATTTAAATCAGGAATATGAGATTCCGGAGGCTGCGGTAGGAATTCCGGGATCTTCCATTTATTTGCAAAAGGGCGAAACACTTACCGGAGAAGAGCTTTTATATGGGTTAATGCTGGCTTCAGGGAATGATGCGGCCTATGCTTTGGCAGAGCTGACTTGCGGCAGTACGGAAGCATTTGTGGAAAAAATGAATGAAAAAGCTCGTGAAATGAATTTGGAGCATACCCGATTTTCCGATCCCTGCGGCCTTGCTTCCGAAAACCATTACACTTCAGCGCGGGATTTGGCTCAGCTGTGTGCCTATGCTTTAAATAATGAAATTTTTGCCAAAGTTGTTGCTACACAAAATTATCAGATACCGGGATCACAAGATGGGTCTTTGCGTTATTTGCATAATAAAAACCGAATTTTAGGGGAGTGTCTGGGCGGAAACGGTATAAAAACCGGATATACCAGAGCGGCGGGACGATGCTTATGCTCTTCGGCAACCAGAGACGGAATGCAATTGATTTGCGTTACACTAAATGATTACAACTGGTTTAACGATTCCAAAGCTTTATTGGAAAAAGGCTTTGAAGAGTATACGATGGTAACTCTATTTGAAAAGGATAAAATTGCCGGTGTTTGTAATATTTTTGACGGAAAACAGGAAAAGTGTGATATAATATGTGAAAAGGAATTGGCATATCCCTTGAAGAAGGGAGAAAAGCTTTCCGTCGTTACCGATATTTTGCTTGAAAAACAGGCGCCGGTTTCGCGGGGAGAAAAAGCCGGAGAGATTAAAGCGTATCTTAACGGTGAAGAGGTCGCTTCCAGTACCTGCGTGTTTTACAGCAGTGTAGAGAAAAAAATAAAATGGTTTGGACGGTAAAATATGAGATTGCAAAAATATATGGCCGCCTGCGGCATAGCTTCCCGGCGAGCCTGTGAACAGCTGATTCTGCAAGGCAGGGTAAGTGTGAACGGAAAGAACGTAACTGTTTTGGGGACTCAGGTGGAGAAAGATGATATAGTGCTCTTTGACGGACAACAGATAAAGCCTGCTGAAAAGCGGGTATACATAATGCTTTATAAGCCGGATAAAGTGGTAAGCACGGCCAGTGACCCCGAAGGGAGAAAAACAGTGCTTGATTTGGTGAATGTGAAACAGCGGCTCTATCCGGTGGGACGCTTGGATTATCATACGCAGGGCTTGATTTTATTGGTTAACGACGGCGACGCGGCCTATCACCTTACGCATCCTAAATTTGAAATAGAAAAGGAATATTTGGCGGTGATATCCGGAAAAATTGAACGGCAAGAAATTTTAAAGCTTCAAGCCGGTGTGATGATTGACGGTATCAAAACCGCACCCTGTAAAATTAAGCTTTGCGCTGTTACCGAGCATACGACTTCCCTTTC
This sequence comes from uncultured Selenomonadales bacterium, assembly GCA_905200615.1. Classification (GTDB taxonomy): domain Bacteria; phylum Bacillota; class Clostridia; order Christensenellales; family QALW01; genus UMGS1322. The sequence continues at coordinate 7,806 of CAJKLB010000021.1, forward strand.
CGTGATTATTCATGAGGGACGAAATCGGCAAGTACGCAAAATGTTTGAGGTTATCGGGAAAGAAGTGCTGCATTTAACCAGAATACGCCATGGAGAAATCGTTCTTTCAGGGTTAAAACCGGGGCAGTGGCGATACTTGAATGAGAATGAGATTGCGTATCTGGACAATTTAAAATAAATGAATAAAATTTGATAAAAAGTGTTTGCCAAAGAGCAATACTTTGTGGTATTATAAAGTGCGATAATTTTTACAAAGCGAAAGGGTTTAGGCATGTTCATACAGCGGGATTGCATGACAATACAGGAACAGAAAGGGCTGTTGATTTTCTTACAGCGTTTTTCTTTTTAATACGGCACGGCAAAGACGTCTTGTTGAAAGAGCAAAGACGGGCTGTGCTTTTCTTTTTGCTGCGTAGTAAATTTTTTAGTGTGTTATAGAATAAAAGAGGTGATAGAGTATGACATTTAATTTTCAGACAATGGCTGAAGCACTGAGTATAACCGATTCTTTAAAAGTTACGATAATCGGATTACTTGTTGTTTTTGCGGTGCTGGCAATCCTTATATTGTTTATTGAAGGCATGCATGCCGTCTTTAAGGATAGAAAGCATAAGACAGATATAAAAAGCGCGCCCGCAAAGCAGCCGGAAGAACGTATTTCAGCAGGCGTTGTAGCAGCCGTGCCATCGGCAGAAGAAGCCGCCCAGGACGGTGAATTTATAGCCGCAGTTTCGGCAGCGATTTCCCTGACAACAGGAAAACCCAATACTTCATTTGTTATTAAATCCATTAAAAACGGTTAAAAGGAGGAAGCAATCATGCGTAAATTTAATATCAATGTAAACGGAAAAATATATGTGGTAGAGATAGAGGAAACCGGCGAAGCCGCTCCGGTTATTGAGACGCCTAAGACGGCGGAAAACCCGAAAACAGAGGCTCCGAAACCGGCGGAGGCGCCTAAGGCAGCTGCAGGGGCGGCTACTGTGAATGCTCCTATGCCCGGCACAATTCTTGATGTAAAGGTATCTGTAGGCGCCACGGTAAAGGCGGGGGATGTAATTTGTATCTTGGAAGCCATGAAGATGGAAAACGAAATTGTTGCTCCGCAGGACGGTACAATCACAAGCGTAGTAGCTAAGGGAGCTACCGTAAATACGGGTGATCTTCTGGCAGCAATGCAATAAGCGGGGGTAGTTACATGAACTTTGTTGCTCTTGCAGAAGCTCCCAGCATTGATATTTTTCAGACCATTCAGGATCTATGGGCTGAGAGCGGAATTTATAATATTTTTCATAATTTTTTAGGCAGTGGATGGCAGACATTAGCCATGATTCTTGTTGCCTGTGTATTGCTTTATCTGGCCATCGGCAAAAAATTTGAGCCTTTGCTGCTATTGCCTATTGCAACGGGAATGCTGCTGGCTAATGTCGGCGGCGGAGAAATTTTTAACAGCCAGTGTTTTGCCGACGGGCATGTGAATTGGGAATGCTTTAACGGTACCGGCGCCGTAATAGACGGTGAACTGGTAAAGGCAGGACTGTTCGATTATCTTTATCTCGGCGTAAAATTGGGAATTTATCCTTGTTTGATCTTTATGGGGGTTGGCGCCATGACGGATTTCAGTCCGTTGATTGCAAACCCCAAAAGCCTGATTTTAGGCGCCGCGGCGCAATTAGGTATTTTTATAGCGCTTATTATCGCGGGACTTCTGGGCTTCTCGGGGAATATTGCGGCCAGTATCGGTATTATCGGCGGAGCCGACGGCCCTACCGCAATCTTGGTTACTTCTCTTTTAGCACCGGATAAATTAGCGCCTATTGCGATTGCCGCATATTCCTACATGGCTCTTGTTCCGGTCATTCAACCGCCGATTATGCGCTTGCTTACAACCAAAAAAGAACGGGAAGTTGTTATGGAACAGCTTCGCCCTGTCTCCAAGCGTGAGTTAATTATCTTTCCCATTGCTACCGCGGCGGTTATTATTCTGATTTTACCGGCTACCGCGCCGCTGATCGGTAGCCTGATGTTTGGTAATTTACTGCGTGTTTGCGGCGTTACTGAGCGTTTGAATAAAACGGCGCAGAATGAACTTTGCAACATTGTTACGATCTTCTTAGGGGTCACGGTAGGCGCTACCGCCGTGGGCGAATCGTTCCTGCAGCTGGAAACCGTATTGATTATTTGTCTGGGTCTTGTTGCTTTTGCTATGGGAACAGCCGGCGGTGTGTTGCTTGGCAAGCTGATGTGCTTCCTAACAAAGGGAAAAATCAATCCTTTGATCGGTGCTGCCGGCGTTTCAGCTGTACCGATGGCGGCACGTGTGGCTCAGAAAGAGGGACAGAAGGCAAATCCCAAAAACTTCCTGCTGATGCATGCTATGGGTCCCAATGTGGCTGGTGTTATCGGCTCTGCTGTTGCGGCGGGCGTATTGCTTTCAATTTTCGGTTAATTTAGGAGGACAATTATGGGAAAAGTATTAATTACGGATACAATCCTCCGTGACGCACACCAATCCCAGGCAGCTACCAGAATGCGCCTGGATGAGATGCTTCCGGCATGTGAGATTCTTGACAGCATCGGTTATTATTCTCTTGAAGCATGGGGCGGTGCTACCTTTGATACCTGCTTGCGCTTTTTAAATGAAGATCCATGGGATCGTCTGCGTGCTTTGCGCAAAGCGCTTCCCAATACAAAGCTTCAAATGTTGCTTCGCGGCCAGAATATTTTAGGTTACCGTCACTATGCAGATGATGTGGTAGATAAATTTGTTCAAAAAAGCATTGAAAACGGAATAGACATTATTCGTATTTTTGATGCACTAAATGATTTGCGCAATATGGAACAGGCCGCTAAAAGTACAAAAAAATACGGCGGCATCGCAGAACTTGCCATGAGTTATACGATCAGCCCTGTGCATACTACCGATTATTTTGTTGATTTAGCTAAGCAAATGGAGCAAATGGGTGCTGACACTATATGTATTAAGGATATGGCAAATTTGCTGCTTCCTTATGATGCCTATGAGCTCGTGACAAAGCTGAAGGCTGCTGTTAAAGTACCGATTCATCTTCATACGCATAATACCAGCGGTACCGGAGATATGACGATTTTAAAAGCAATTGAGGCGGGAGTGGATATCGTAGATACCGCGCTTTCACCGCTTGCTAACGGTACCAGCCAGCCGGCGACGGAATCTTTGGTGGCTACGCTTAGAGGAACCAAGTATGATACCGGACTGGAATTGGATAAACTGGTGCAGGCGAGCAAGCATTTTAAGAAGGTGGCACAGCGCCTGAAAGATGATAAAATTTTAGATCCAAAAGTATTGGCGGTGGATATCAATACTTTGTTGTATCAAGTTCCCGGCGGCATGCTTTCTAATCTTATTTCTCAACTGAAAGAAGCGGGAAAGGAAGATAAGCTCTCTGAGTGTTTAGCTGAGGTTCCCAATGTTCGGAAAGATTTTGGGTATCCGCCGTTGGTTACGCCTACCAGTCAAATCGTAGGTACGCAGGCCGTATTGAATGTGCTTTGCGGGGAGCGGTATAAGATGGTTACCAAAGAATCCAAAGGTCTTTTAGCGGGGGAATACGGTCGATTGCCCGCACCGGTAAATGAAGAAGTGCGCAGAAAATGCATCGGTGATACTCCCGTAATTACCAGTCGTCCCGCGGATGCTTTGAAACCTGAATTTGATAAGTATATTGATGAAATCAAGGATTATATGATTCAGGAAGAGGACGCGCTTTCCTACGCGCTCTTTCCTCAGGTTGCCATGAATTTCTTTAAAAAACGCAAAGAGGCGGCACAGGGCAGCCTGAACATTAAAGTAAGCGTAACGGAAGTTTAATATACGGGTAATTTCATCCGAAACGGGGAAAAGCAAAATGAATGCGGATTTTACGGAAAAGATAGATCTTGCATACAAAAAAATGAGTAAAGGCCAAAAAAATATAGCCAAATATATTTTGGAAAATTATGATAAAGCGGCTTTTATGACGGCCAGTAAACTTGGCAACAGTGTCGGTGTAAGCGAATCTACGGTGGTTCGCTTCGCCGATTCTTTGGGATATGACGGATATCCGGAACTTCAGCGCGAACTGCAGGAAATGCTTCGCAGCAGGCTGACGGGAGTCCAGCGAATGGAGCTTACCGGTCAGCTTCCGAGTACCAAACTATTTGAAAAAGTTTTAAAAACCGATATTGAGAATATCCGTGTCACGTTAAATGAAATTGACCGTCAGGCCTTTGAGCATACGGTAAATGCCGTGATACAAGCAAAAAGAGTTTATATTATGGGAATGCGGTCGGCCGGCATCATTGCAAATCTTTTGGGCTATTATTTGGATTTTATTCTTGATAATGTACGCACGGTGAATGGCTCTTCCAATGATACCATTGAGCAGCTCATTCATATAGGTCAGGGCGACGTGTTTGTGGGGATCAGCTTTCCGCGGTATTCCAAGCGCACCGTAGAGGCCATGAAGTTTGCCAAAGCGCATGGAGCCAAATGTATCGGCATTACGGACAGTGCATTTTCTCCTTTGATAGAACTTTCGGATATCAATATGGAGATTCATTGTGATACCGTATCGTTTGTCGATTCCCTTGTGGCTCCGCTGAGTGTTGTAAACGCCTTGCTTGCGGCGATCAGCCAAAAAAAGAAACAAGCGCTTTCGGTTACCTTAAAAGAAATGGAAAATATATGGAATCAAAATGATTTCTATGCAGGAAAAAAATAAAAAAGTTTTTGTTGTCGGCGGCGGTCCTGCCGGCATGATGGCAGCGGCGCAGGCAGCGGCAAACGGATATCATACCGTACTGCTGGAGCAAAATGAAAAACTGGGGAAAAAGCTGTTTATCAGCGGCAAAGGAAGATGCAATGTTACTAACAGCTGTGATATCGAGGATTTCTTTGAAAATATAGCACATAACAGTAACTTTTGTTATTCCGCGGTGTATACCTTTCCGCCGGAGATGACCGTGTCTTTGATTGAGCAGCAGGGAGTGCCACTGAAGACGGAACGGGGAGGACGTGTCTTTCCGGTAAGCGACAAGTCCAGTGATGTGATTAAAGCTCTTGAAAAGTATGTTCGGCAGAAAGGCGCAGAAGTTCGGCTCCATACAAAACTTGAGGATATTTTTGTCATAGACGGCAAGATTACGGCCATTCAATATGACGGAAAAATTCATTCGTGCGACGTGCTGATTTTGGCAATGGGCGGTGCTTCTTACACTTCTACCGGCTCAAACGGAAAGTGGCGCGATCAATTGTTGAAGTTGGGACATACAGTTGAACCGTTTTCACCCGCATTGGTACCGCTGACGAGTTCTCAGCCATGGATATATGAGCTTCAGGGGCTTTCTTTAAAAAATGTAAGATTAAAAGCAATTTTGGGGCATAAGGTTATTTTTGATGAACTGGGTGAAATGCTGTTTACGCATTTTGGATTATCGGGACCGTTGATATTATCTTTAAGCAGTCGCTTACAGAAAACGGATTTTGATAAGTTAAAACTTTTTATTGATTTAAAACCCGGTCTTACCGCCGAAAAGCTGAATCATCGAATTTTGCGGGATTTTGCCAAATACGGAGGGAAAACACTGAAAAACGCGATGATTGAATTGCTTCCTTCGCGGCTGATTCCTGTGGTGATTGCGGCGGCGGCGCTTGAGCAGACGCTTCCGGTGAGTCAGCTCTCTCAGGAAAAAAGAATGCGGCTGGTAACCGTATTGAAAGAATTTCCTGTAGAGGTGGACGGATTCCGTTCATTGAATGAAGCCATTGTAACTAGGGGCGGAATTTCCGTGAAAGAAATCGATCCTTCAACGATGCAGAGCAAACGGATCAAAGGTTTGTTTTTTGCGGGAGAAATGATCGATATTGACGCTTATACAGGTGGCTTTAATATTCAATTGGCGCTTTCTACCGGCTTTTTGGCGGGAAGCTCTTGTTAGGAGAGATATTTATGCAGATAGCACTTGACGGCCCGGCTGGCGCGGGGAAAAGTACCGTAGCCAAGGCAATAGCCAAAGAGATGAAAATTGTATATTTGGATACCGGAGCGATGTATCGGGCAGTGGCTCTATATATGGTACGGCAGGGAATTCTGCCGGAAGATATCGGGGCGGTTGAAAAAGCGCTTCAAGATGTGGTGCTTTCCATAGAATACGATAGCGGAGTACAAAAAATTTATTTGTGCGGCGAGGATGTTTCCCAGGCGATTCGGGAAAATCAAATTTCTGCGGCGGCATCAGCTTTTTCGGCAATACCGGCCGTAAGATTGTTTTTAGTGCAGATGCAGCGCAAAATGGCCGCGGAAAGTGATTGCGTTCTTGACGGCAGAGATATCGGTACTTTTGTGCTGCCGAATGCGGATTTTAAATTTTATCTTACCGCAGATGCTGCGGAACGAGCCAAACGCCGTGCGGCGGAATTGGCGGCTCGTGGGGAAAAGGCAGAGGTTAAAGAAATTCAAAAAGAGATTGAGGCACGGGATTATGCGGATTCTCATCGGGAATTTGCGCCTCTTCGGAAGGCGGAGGATGCGGTATTGGTGGACAGCACTCATCTTTCTGCTCAGCAGGTAACAGATTTTATCATCAATAAGATAAAAGAAGGAAAATAAATGTTTCACGGTTTTGTGCGCGGCTTGGCAAGGCTGGTGTTTGCCCTGCTCAGTCGTACGAAGGTATACGGAAAAGAAAATTTGCCGCGCGGCGGCAATGTGATTTATGTATGCAACCATCAAAGTGTTGTGGATGCTTTTATCAGCTTTTACGTATTGCCTGCAAACACATATTTTATGTCAAAAAAAGAAGTGTTTCATAATAAATTTTATGCTTTCTTTTTAAAACGGCTGCAGATGTTTCCCATCGATCGGGAAACAGTTGATTTAAAGGCTATTAAATACGCCTGTGATAAGCTGAAAGAAGGAAATTCACTTTGTATTTTTCCGCAGGGAACCAGACATAATGAGGCGCATATTCGATTGGAGGATATGCATGCGGGAATCGGAATGATTGCGCTGCGTGAAAAAAGCCGGATTATTCCTATGATGTTCCGGAAAAAGCCGGGGTTTTTTAAGAAAAATCAGCTGGTAATCGGAAAAGAAATTGATCTTTCGGAGTTTGAAGGTCAGAAAGCTAATTCTGCGGTAATGAATCAATTTATTCAGCTTGTTACGGAGAAAATGAATCAATTGCTGGAGGAAACATAAATGCGTTTTTTGATTGCTCAAAGCGCAGGCTTTTGCTTCGGCGTAAAAAAAGCGGTAGACACGGTTGAAAGTGAAATCGGTAAGCATAAAAATCTTTATACTTATGGAGAAATTATTCATAATCCTCAGGTGGTAGAGTCTTTTAAAAAAAAGGGCGTGCTCCCTGTGGAAAATCCGGAGCAGGTACGGGAAGGTGCTGTAATTATCCGCAGTCATGGCGCGCCGAAAGCAATTATAGAACAATTTCGGCAAAAAAACCTTGAAATAATAGACGCTACTTGTCCTTTTGTAAGAAGAATACAAAAAATTGTGCAAAAAGCTTTACAAAATGGCAAATTTATTGTTATAATAGGCGAGAGTAAACACCCGGAAGTTATAGGAATAAATGGTCATTGCGAAAATTCGGGTTTTGTAGTCAACAGCACCGCTGAGGTGCAAGCTTTGCCGGAAACGGAAAAACCTATATGCGTGGTAGCACAAACCACAACAAAAAAGCAGTTGTATGATACCCTTGTACAGGAGATAAAAAAGAAATATTCAGCAGCGGATATTGAAATTTTTGATACGATTTGCGATGCTACCGCGCAGCGGCAGGCTGAGGCAATGCAAATAGCAAAAGAGGCCGATGCTGTACTGGTTATCGGCGGAAAACAAAGTTCAAATACCGCCAAGCTGTATAAAATATGCAGTGAATATTGTAAAAGGACCTATGCGGTTGAAACAGTCCAGGATGTTTTGGCCATAAAAATATATAATAATGATATCATAGGTGTAACCGCCGGTGCTTCCACCCCGGATTGGTTAATAAAGGAGGTTGTGGACAGAATGAGCGAAAATGAAATTCTCGCAGAACAAGGCCTGAGTTTTGAGGAGGAAATGGATAAAACTCTGGTTAAAATTCGCCCTGGTCAGGTGATTAAGGGCAAAGTAATCTATGTGAAAGACAATGAGGTCAGCGTAGATATAGGATATAAGGCAGACGGCTTAATTACGAAAGAGGAATTGACAGCCTCCGGTACAGAAAATCCTGCAGAGCTCTTTCATGAGGGCGATGACATTGATGTAGAAGTTATTAAAGTAAATGACGGAAACGGGAATGTTGTTCTTTCCAGAAAACGTGTTGTTGCACGTTTAGAAGCGGATAAGGCTCTTGCGTCTATACAAAATGGCGAGATCTTTGAAGTGACTGTTACGGAAGCGGTAAAGGGCGGGCTTACCGGAAATTATGAGGGTGTAAGAGTATTTATTCCCCGTTCGCAAATCAGACCCAATAGCTTTGTAAAAGATGTTACTCGTTATGTGGGGCAGACGTTGCGTGTGCGGGCTATTGATATTGATTCCAAAAGACGCAAAGTTGTAGCGACTCACAGCGCTGTTATCGCAGAGGAACGGGAAGCCGCTTTAGAGGCAGCTTGGTCCAAACTGGAAGAAGGCGCAACCGTAAAAGGTATTGTGCGCAGATTGACTGATTTCGGTGCGTTTGTGGATTTAGGCGGCGTTGACGGACTGATACATATTGGCGATATCGCATGGTATCATATCGATAAGCCTTCAGATATTCTTCGGGTGAATCAGGAGATCGAGGTTGTCATTCTTTCGCTGGATCGGGAGAATGAAAGAATTTCGCTGGGGTACAAACAGCTTCAGCCAAAGCCTTGGGATCATGCAGCGGAAAAATATCCGGTTGACAGTATCGTGAAAGGTACGGTAGTGCGCATCACCTCTTTTGGTGCCTTTGTCGCGCTTGAACCCGGAATTGACGGATTGGTACATATTTCGGAAGTATCCAATAAATTTATCTCCAAAGTGGATGATGCGGTGAAAGTAGGACAGGAAATTGAAGCATTGGTGCTGGATGTAAACCCCGAAGAAAAGCGTATCAGCCTTAGCATAAAGGCTTTGCTTCAGGATGAGGCGGATGAAGAGCTGGATACAGAATTAGAAGAGGTTGAAGCAACGGAAGAGTAAGCGCAAAACCGCAGCAAAGCTGCGGTTTTACTGTTTGTTTTAAGGAGATATTTATCATGGCGACAATCAACAGAAAGTATATGCTGAAACTTTCCGCTATGGATGAGGAAGATGCTTTTGATCCGGCAGATCTTTCTCCGGAAGAACTGTTCGGGCTTGACAGCGATGAACAGGAAACATTTGTGCAAGAATATAAAGCTTATTACGATGATATTAAAACCAGCGGCAAATTACATAAGGAGGATTGGTAAAGTGAATATTTTTATGCGCTTTCCCCAAAATAGAGCAAAAACATTGACTTTGAGCTATGATGATGCCGTGCAGCAGGATATACGGCTTATTGAAATCATGAGAAAACATGGACTCAAGGGAACGTTTAATGTGAATACCGAAAGTTTTGCGCCGGAAGGGACGCTGTATCCTAAAGATCAGATTCATCGGCGCTTAACTCAGAAGGAAGCCTACGCGCTTTATTCTGGAAGCGGTATGGAGGTGGCCGTACATGCGGCTACACATCCTTTTTTAGAGCAGCTTCCTGTGAATATGTGTGTTCGTGAAGTGATGAATGATAGGGAAAATATCGAAAAAATGTTTGGTACGATATGCCGCGGAATGGCGTATCCCTATGGAACTACCAGTGATTTTGTGGTTCAGGCGTTAAAAAGCTGCGGAATTCTTTATTCCCGAACAACCGTAAGCCGCCGTAATTTTATTATACCTGAAGATTGGCTGCGTCTTTCGGCAACCTGTCATCATAAGGATCCTCAATTGCTGGAACTTGCGCAAAGCTTTTTAGCGGCAAAAGAACCGTTTAGGGCACCGATGATGTTTTATCTTTGGGGACACAGCTATGAATTTGATATGGATAACAATTGGAAGATTATTGAGAAGTTTGCAGAAATGATGGGCGGCAGAGAAGAGATATGGTATGCTACTAACCTTGAAATTTTTGAATATATCGAAGCATTCCGGCTTTTGCGAACATCTAATGACGGAAGAACTCTGTTTAATCCTACGGCGTATACGCTGTATTTCAGCACCGGAAGCGATTCCTTTGAAATAAAGCCGGCGGAAACTTTAAAAATTTAATAGAATAAGTAGGTGTAACTGCTTTTAAGAGTATCAAAAAAGTCATACGACTAAAGAAGTTACATAATAAATTTCGTCCGCGGGGTATCGAGAGACGCTCCGGAGGGGGAGAAAGTATACATTAAAGAGCGCAGGAGGACCGGTAAACGGTCCTCAATGCGATACATAAAATTTTGTATCTGTTCACAAACAGTCTTTTTGGCAGAATGCAAGCAGGCGTAAATGCCTGCTTTATATATTTTGGGGAAGCGCCGTACTGAGCGCGCCCAAGTGTTCTTTATAATCACGCATCATTAAAGTCCATTTTCCCTCTTCATATTCCACAACAGAAATAGAAGCATTGGATACCCAGGGAAAATCCTGCATATGCTCATAAGAAAGTGAATTCCATACCGCTTCCATCGCACGGATCGGAGTGGCGTGAGTGGCAATGCAAACGGTCTTTTTGGGGTTTTGCCGGATAATATCCATTACCGTTGATCTTACACGGGTATAAAGTTGGGCTACAGATTCGCCATGAGGTAATACGGCTGCTCCGATATTGTGCATCCAAATTTCGTGCATCTGCGGATAATTTGCCGCAATCGTATCAAAGGGACTGCTTTCCCATAGACCTGCTGAAATTTCACGCAATCCGCTATTTTTGTAAATGGGACAATGCTGCTCTTGCGCGATAAGAAAACCGGTATTGTATGCTCGCTGAAGATCGGAAGCATAAACGGCGTCGATGGAAAATTTTTTTAATTCTTTCGCCGTTGCCTGCGCTTGAGCCAGTCCTTTGGGGGTGAGAACAAAATTACTGGAGCCGGCAAAAAGTCGCAGTAGATTCGCTTGGCTTTCTCCATGGCGAACAAAAATTAAGCGTGTCATAAAAGCACCTCGGAATAAAAAACTATACATACTATACCACGCAAACGACTTTTTGAAAAGCAATTCCTTAAAATAACGCTTTCTTTTGTATAAAAAGTGATGTATAATAAAGTGTGTTTTTTAAGGAGGAATCAACATGAATGAAATAAAAATACAGGCGCAGAAAGCATTATTGGAACTTTTGGAAATCGCTGATTTGAAAGAAGGCAATTTGTTTGTGGTAGGTTGTTCTTCCAGTGAGATTGTAGGAAAAACGATAGGAAAGGGATCAAGCATGGAAGCGGCACAGGCCGTGTTTGAGGGAATTTATCCGATTTTAAAAGAGCGGGGGATTTACCTTGCGGCACAGTGCTGTGAGCATTTGAATCGGGCACTGGTTATTGAGAAAAGCGCCGCGGAAAAATTCGGGTATGAAATAGTCAGTGTAGTACCTCAGCCAAAGGCAGGAGGATCCTTTGCCACCACGGCATATAGAAATTTTGAAGCACCGGTGATGGTGGAAAGAATAAAAGCGAACGCGGGTATGGATATTGGAGGAACTTTGATTGGGATGCATTTGAAAGCTGTGGCAGTTCCGGTACGGGTTTCTGCGGATAGGATCGGAGAAGCCATTTTGCTGTGCGCCAGAACGCGGCCGAAATATATCGGAGGGGAAAGAGCAAAATATGAATGATGGCGTTTTGTGATTCGTACAGATTCTTGCAAAAAATAAAGTTGAGAAAAGGAAAAACGAATGGAACCTAATTTTATGCCCCCGCATCACGCGGCGGCCGAAAAAAATAAGGAACCCAGACCTGAAAACATCAAAGAAGTTCCCGGTTATGTCATAAGAGTGCTTGCGTCTTTTTTTTCAAGACTCTTTTATATATTCGGATTGGTTTGGGAAACGAAACCTTTGATTTTAATATTGATGATTGTTGTGGCTCTCGCCAATGGTTTGCTTCCGATTGCCGGCGCGTATATCAATGCGGCTATTATTAATATGCTTGCGCAGAATTTAAGAACCGGAGCGGTAACAACAGCGGCGATGGCCGTCTTATTCGTTTTTCAGTTTGTTTATTTATTTTTGAATCGGGTTACAAATGATATAAATCATATGATATCCAGTATTTCCGGTGAAATGATTACGAATCACATTCGGCGGAAAATTATGAAAAAGGCGAAAGAAATTGATATTGCCTGTTTTGATTTGCCCGATTTTTACGAAAAGCTGGAAAATGCCAATCGTGAGGCCGGTATGCGCCCTATACAGGTACTGAACGCTTCTCTTACGATCATCAGTACCGTAATCAGCATGGTTAGCTTTATTGTGGTGTTGGCGGCGATCAGCTTGTGGGCGCCGGCGGTTGTGATTGTATTGGCAGTGCCTTCTGCTCTTATCAGTTTTATTTACCGAAGAAAGACCGTAGGCTATATGCGCAGAAGGTCCAAGGCTCGCCGGCAAATGAATTATTATTCCAGCACAATGATCAATAAAGATTTGGTAAAAGAGATACGGCTGCTGGATCTGGGTGATGCTCTTGAAAATCGTTATGATGCGGTATTTAAGGATTACTTCAAAGGACTAAAACGGATTATCCTTTCCGAAGGCGCTTGGAATATCGGCCTTGGTATTGTTCGTATTGCCGTAAATTGTTTTTTGTTTTGGTTCGTTGCTTCCATGGTACTCCATAATCAGATACAGGTGGGTGATTATGCGCTTTATACAGGCGCGCTGAATTCTATTGCCGCCGGAGTGGCATCTTTTGTGAGCGGTACGGCTACGATTTATGAGGGAACTTTGTTTATTGATAATTTGATTTCTTTTATGAAGCAGGAAAAAAAGATTGTTCCAATACAAGAGACACCATTGATACCGGAACGTCATGTAGGCCATACCATTGAATTTAAAAACGTGAGCTTTCAATATCCCGGAACAGAACGATATGTTCTTAAAAATATCAATTTAACATTAAAAGCAGGGGAAACTATTGTTTTGGTAGGTCTCAACGGCGCAGGAAAAACCACGTTGATCAAGCTTCTTACCCGCCTTTATGATCCTACCTCAGGAGAAATTCTTTTAGACGGGAAAGATATTCGCCGATATGATGTGCAGGCTTTGTATGGAATTTTCGGCATTGTATTTCAGGATTTCGGTAAATATGCGGTTACGGTAAAGGAAAATATTTTGTTCGGCAACATTCGGCAGACGCCTGACACGGCACGAATAGAGGATGCCGCACGGCAGAGCGATTCTTTCGGTTATATACAGTCGCTGCCGCAGGGATTTGATACACCGCTGATGCGTTATTTTGAGGAAGATGGGTTGGAACTTTCCATCGGACAATGGCAGAAATTAGCCGTAGCCAGAGCCTTTTACGGCGATTCCGATATCCTTGTATTGGATGAACCCACGGCATCTCTGGACGCTTTGGCAGAGCAGGAAATTTACAATCAGTTTGATCAGCTGCGCAAGGGAAAAACAACCATTTTTGTTTCGCATCGACTTTCCAGCGCGGTCGGTGCCGACCGAATCGTTGTGTTGGAAAACGGCAGTATAATAGAAGAGGGAAATCATAAGCAGCTGATGAACGAAAGAGGCAAATATTATCAAATGTTTTCTACCCAAGCTAAGCGGTATGTTGAATCGGGGAAAAAAGGCGATGGTTAAGTTTTTTTAAAAAACAGTTGACATCTTGGTTCTTTTATAGTATTATTTACAAGCAAGCAGAAGCCGCCCGCTTCTCACCTGTCAGCAATTGCGTTGCACATGGTTCTTTTATAGTTTTTTGTTTTGCGGGTAGTTTTGTGCTGCCTGCATTATTTTTTTGGAGGTGTTCAACATCATAGATTTAGCGATTAATGACGAGATCAGGGAAAAAGAAGTCCGTGTGATCGGATCCCAAGGTGAACAAATGGGAATTGTACCTATCGAACAGGCACTCAGAATGGCTGAGCAGGCAGATTTGGATCTTTGCCTTATTTCTCCCAAAGCGGTTCCGCCGGTATGCAAAATTATGGATTACGGTAAATACCGCTTTGAAGCACAAAAAAGAGAGAAAGAGTCACGGAAAAATCAAAAGATTATTGCTATGCATGAAATTCAGCTTTCCGCTACGATTGAAAAGCATGATATGGAAGTTAAAGCTAAAAAGGCTCGGGAATTTCTTAAGGACGGCGATAGGGTAAAGGTTTCTATAAGATTCCGCGCACGTCAGATCACGCATCCTGAAATCGGTCATCAAATTATGTCGCTTTTTTGCGAAATGTTGAAAGATGACGCCAAAGTTGAGAAGAAGCCCGTACTTGAAGGGCGAAATCTGATTATGATAATGTCTGCAATTTAAAATTCTTTTAGGGGGTAATGAACTATGCCAAAAATGAAAACGCACAGAGGCGCTGCCAAACGTTTCGGCCTTACTGCTACCGGTAAGATTAAGAGAGGAAAGGCTTACAGAAGTCATATTTTAACAAAGAAATCAACCAAAAGAAAGAGAAATTTGCGTAAGGGTGGCTATATTGCCGCATGCGAAGCTTCCAATATTCGTAAGCTGATCCCTTATAAGTAAGCGGTAGGAGGAAAAAATAATGAGAATAAAAAGAGCATTAAATTCAAAAAAGAATCATAAAAAGGTCCTTAAGCTTGCCAAGGGATATTTTGGTGCTAAGAGCAGACAGTTCAGAATCGCAAATCAAGCGGTAATGAAATCACAAGCGTATGCTTATGTGGGACGTAAACTGAAAAAGAGAGATTTTCGTTCTCTTTGGATCACGCGTATCAACGCTGCGGCCAGAATGAACGGTATGAATTACAGCAAGCTGATTAACGGTTTGAAAAAAGCAGGCGTGGATATTAACCGTAAAATGCTTGCGGAGCTTGCCGTTTATAATGCGGAAGCATTTACACAGCTGACAGAGGTTGCAAAAAAGAGCCTTTCATAAAAAGTTGTGCGCAATGGTAAGCTCATTGCGCACTTTTTATATTCCGGAGGAATTGTATGCTGAAAATTACCAGCACGGCAAATGAACGGATCAAGTTCCTGAAAACATTAAAAACAAAAAAAGGACGGGAAAAAAGCGGTACGTACTTGCTGGAAGGAAAGAGAGCCGTTACGGATGCGATGATGCACGGTGTGAAGTTTGAATGGATCCTTGCCGAGCAACCGGAAAATTTTCCATTTCTTCAAACGGCAGAATCTGATCGGATCATTCAGGTATCCAGACAAATAATAGAGGTACTTTCCGATACGTTAAGCCCCGAGGGAATTCTTGCACAGGTACGGATGCATGATACGTCTTTTGACAAAAATAAATTATCCGGGTTGGTTGTGTTTCTGGATCAATTGCAGGATGCGGGTAATTTGGGGACCATTATTCGGACTGCTGACGCGGCAGGGGCGGGAGCTGTTGTTCTTTCCCCTCATTGTGTAGAGGTTTTTAATCCGAAAACAATACGCGCGACAATGAGTTCGATTTTTAATATACCGATTATGTGTGCTGCGGACAGCATACAGGCTCTGGAGGCTATAAAGCAAAAGGGATATACCGTATATGCGGCCGCTCTGGGCGGAGAGAATGTTTATACGCTTGAAAAAAAATCTCCGGCGCAGGAAAGCTGTATTATTATCGGAAACGAGGGAAATGGTATTACAGAGTCGGTATTGGCTTGTGCCGATCAAAAAATTGCGTTGCCTATACGCGGAGGAGCGGAATCGTTAAACGCAGGAATTGCCGCGGGAATTTTAATATATCATTTTACATTTGAGGGGGATAAAACATGTCAGGACATTCAAAATGGGCGAATATAAAGAATAAAAAAGCAAAGACAGACGCTCAAAAAGGTAAAATTTTTACAAAAATCGGGCGTGAATTAGCGGTTGCGGTAAAATCCGGCGGACCGGATCCGTTGGTGAATTCTAAACTGGCGGATATTATTGCTAAGGCTAAGGCGAATAATATGCCCAACGATACAATTATGCGCAGCATTAAAAAGGCAGCGGGAGAGGGCGACGGCGCAAATTACGAGGAGCTTACTTATGAGGGATACGGTCCTGCCGGTGTTGCTGTAATTGTGGAAATCGTAACGGATAACCGAAATCGTACGGCAGGCGAGATTCGCCATATTTTTGATAAAGCGGGCGGATCTATGGGCGCAACGGGATGTGTTTCCTGGATGTTTGATAAAAAAGGTATTATTGTTATTGCCAATGACGGAAAAATTGATGAAGAAACTTTGATGATGAGTGCGCTTGACGCGGGGGCAGAGGATTTTATGCCTGTAGAGGATACTTTTGAAATTTATACCGCGCCGGAAGATTTTTCTGCCGTACGTAAGGCTTTGGAAGATGCCGGATATGATTTTCTGGAAGCGCAGACGGATATGGTACCACAGAATACCGTTGCTGTCAGCGGCGATGACGTATTGAAGAAAATTTATTGGATGCTGGATCAGTTTGATGAGCATGATGACGTACAGAATGTATATCATAATGCTGAGCTTCCCGAAGAAGATGAGGAAGAATAAAAGAAAGACTATGATAAAAGCCATATTTTTATAGTAAATAAAGTTCATTGGCTTTTCTTAGATGAAAATGTTTGTGATGCACCCTATTTGTTAGGCAAATATACAGAATGTCTAACCGATAGGGTGCAGCTTTTTTACAGATCTTTAAAGTGTTTCTCTCGCATTACTGATTTGAAGAAAGATTAATCGGAAGCGTTTCTATTTCATTTCTATCCAAGGTGTTCTTTTGCTAAAGATAATAGGAATTTGCTGGTTAGTAGCAAATTATAAAAAAAGAGCATAGGTTGTAGTAATAATTTTAGGAGGTAGAAGCAATGAAACTTAAATTTCTTTCAGCAGCATTACTGATTGTAATTATGTTTACCGGGTTAGTCGGATGCAAGGAAAAGGAAAGTTCGGTCGTAAAGGTAAATGAAGTAACGCATTCTATATTTTACGCGCCTTTCTATGCGGCTATAGAGTTGGGATACTTTGAAGATTATGATATAGAAATAGAACTTACCAATGGCGGCGGAAGTGATAAATCCATGACAGCACTTTTGACCGGGCAGGCAGACATCGGTTTTATGGGACCGGAAACGGCGGTCTATGTATATAATGAGGGGCAGAAGGATTATCCTGTTGTTATTGCGCAGGTGACACAGCGTGACGGATCTTTTTTAGTAGGAAAAACACAGGATACTGCATTTACATGGGACAAAGTAAAAGGAAAGTCCATTATCGGCGGACGTACCGGAGGCATGCCCGAGATGACTCTGGAATATGTTTTACGGGCAAACGGCATAGAGCCGAATCAGGATGTGACGGTTCGTACGGATGTCAGCTTTGATTTGATGGGCGGCGCTTTTATGTCAGGACAGGATGAATACGTTGCTTTGTTTGAACCCAGTGCCTCTACTATGGAACTGGCAGGAGAAGGTTATATTGTTGCTTCTATCGGAGAGGGAACGGATTATGTGGCGTATACGGCAATGATGGTAACCCAAAGTTTTCGGGATAAAAACACCGAGTTAGTACAAAATTTTGTAAACGCATTATATAAAGGTCAGCAATGGGTAAATGAACATAGCGCAGAAGAGATTGCCGCGGCAATTGCTCCTTCTTTTCCAGATAGTGATATAGAATTAATCACTAAGGTGGTAGAAAACTATAAATCCATTAACGCTTGGAAAACGGAACCTTTCACAGCAGAGGCGGATTTCAACCAATTGCTGAAAGTAATTGAGCAGGCAGGGAATATTGATAAAAAACCGGAATATTCAAAAATTGTTGATAATAGCTTTGCAGAAAAAGCCGTAGAATAAATTTTAAAGGCGTCCGAAAAAGCGGACGTCTTTTTTTATAACGTAATAATTAAGCATAGAAAAACAAGCAGCAAGAAAATAGAGAAAAGCATTGCAAAAATAACAGACGAATCTTGTTTTGCATATGATATAGCAGGTGCTTTTACAGCGCCTTAAGAGGGTTAAAGGAGAATTTATAATGACCGAAGTTGTAAGACTTGAAGATATCAGTAAGTTCTACCATACAAAAAGCGGAGAAACGCAAGCCCTTAAAGATATTAATTTTACTGTTGCCGAAAACGAATTCGTTTCGATTATAGGACCTTCCGGCTGTGGGAAATCTACTATTCTTTCTATTATTGCCGGACTTGAAAAGCCATCGGGAGGAACGGTTTATATAAACGGCGAGGCAACTGAAAATAAAATACATGCCCATATCGGTTACATGTTACAGCAGGATCATCTGTTTCCATGGCTGACGGTGCGGCAGAACGCACTGTTGGGGCTTGATATCCGCCATGAAAAAACAAAGGAAAAAGAAAAATATGTGGATGCGCTGTTGCAGCAATATGAGCTTGAAAATTTTGCACAGGCGCTTCCATCTCAACTGTCCGGAGGAATGCGGCAGCGTGCGGCAATTATAAGAACATTGGCGGTAAATCCTTCCGTATTGTTGTTGGATGAACCGTTTTCAGCGCTTGATTATCAAACAAGACTAAATGTTTCGGATGATATTCACGGAATTATTAAAAGCCGCAAAAAAACAGCGATTCTTGTTACTCATGATATTTCCGAGGCCATTAGCATGAGTGACAGAATTATTGTTTTATCCAAAAGACCCGCGAGGGTAAAAAATGTTTATGATATTATACTTTCAGGAAATCAAAATCCGATCAGCCGTCGAAAAGCTCCTGAATTTCCGGTTTATTTTCAAAAATTATGGGAGGAGCTGAATAACGATGAATGATTACTCTGAGGAACATTATCAGTTTTTAAAAAAAGAAAAGCGAAAAAAAATAACAAAAATAACCTTACAAATCGCAATTTTTGTTTTATTTTTCGCAGCATGGGAAATAACAGCTTCTTTGGGAATTATCAATCCGTTTATTTTTTCCTCGCCTTCAAGGTGCATTGCAATGCTTTCAACGCTTTGGGGCAACGGCTTGCTTAACCATATAGGAATTACATTGGCCGAAACGTTGGCAGGATTCTTTTTAGGAAGTGTGTTGGGATTTTTTATTGCGGTAATCTTGTGGTGGTCACCGATGACAAGGGCTGTATTAGATCCTTATCTTGTAGTTTTAAACAGCTTGCCCAAAATTGCGCTGGGACCGGTAATTATTGTTTGGGTTGGATCGGGTATGGGCTCTATTATCACGGTTACATTGCTGATTTCTATTGTAGTTGCCATTATCGGCGTATTAAACGGGTTCAATGAGGTGGAGCAGGAAAAGTTGGTGTTGCTGAAAACTTTTGGCGCCACAAAGCCGCAGCTGTTTTTTAAAGTGGTATTTCCGGCCAGTATTCCGACTACCGTATCGGTATTAAAACTTAATATTGGTATGTCATGGGTAGGTGTTATTGTAGGAGAATTTTTAAATTCTAAGGCCGGTTTAGGATATTTGATTGTTTACGGAGGGCAAGTGTTCAAAATGGATATTGTAATGGCAGCTACACTGATTTTATGTATACTGTCAGCCTTAATGTATTTTTTGGTGGTTTGGATGGAGAAAGCCGTTTTAAAATCACGACAAAAATAAATATCTAAATTATCTTCTTGAAAAATAAGAAATATGATCTTCGCCAGATGCCGGTAAGCAGGAAATATCTATTTGCGTGCTTGATTTAGTACTGTTATAACATGAAAAAATGCTTATCATGAAAAGGGCAAAGAGGAAAGTAATTTGAAATTATTTTTAAAAGTCATCGTTATGGTGGAAAATTTACTGTAATATCATAGCGAAAAGAAACGGTGTAATCTCTTTTACAGAGTTACACCGTATTCTATGTAAATATTTTTTGTTTTACGCAGACAAACGCATTATTCGAGCACGGTTATAACTGGCGCTGAGAGAAGGCCTTGTTCTAAAAGAACGTAAGCATCCGACCATTCATCCCCTACGGTGAGGAAATTCGTAGGACCATAACCGCTGACAATTGCAGGAAGCTGGTGCAGCGGCCCAAAGGTATTTCTTCTTGTAAGTACAACTTCTACATTTAGGCTATCGGTATCTTTTATAAGATCCGTTATCTCGGCTGTATAGGGTTCCCATGCAATAATCTTTTCATCGGTACTGTTTTTTATTTTCACACAGGCACCCTTAAAATTTTTAACCGTAATCAACGCTTTTTTTCCTTTAAATTGTGAAACCGGCAAGACATAGGAAAGTTTTCCTGAGTAAAACGGAAGATGTTGGGGAGTAATATCTCCGATTTTCAGTTTTTCAGGCAATTGATCTATAACAGGTTTATCACCTCGAAGAGTAACACCGAAATTGCCAAGAATATATACGGCTTCGCATCCGGAAGTAGGCTTATAGTCAAAGGAAAGCTCAATCATGTTCGATCCCGTATGAAGATATTCCTTGGGAAGATTCAGTTTATCAAAGCAGATATCAATCCACTTTCCGTTTGTATTTACTGTATCCAGGGCGTTCCCGTTTATTTTTACCGCATGATAGTTTTGGGCTTCTTCCACTACGAGTTCGACATCTTTTTGCGGAAGCTCATTGATAAAAAATTCATACCGCACAGCGACCTGACCGCAGACAGTATCCTGTGCGTTGCGGTATTTATTGGCAAACCACGGCTGCAGCATTGTGCCGCCGCGATAAGGAAGTCCGAGCACATCACGGATTTTTGAATCGGCTTTCAGAACATCCAACTCCGGACTGAACTCTTTTGTGTTGATACTGATACTTACTTTATCAAGTACGCATAAATTGGGTTCATCCAGCTTGTATTCGTATTCTTCCGGAGCTTTTTGCTCAAAAAGAACTTTTTCCTTTTTGATCGGCAATTGATTTCCGCTTTGCTTTATGAGGTATATCTTTGTACAAACAGGGGGAAGATCCGTACAAACAAGAATCTTGCCGTTATCAATGGTATATTCAACGCTTTCAATTTCACCGGTCTCCGGATTCCAAGCTTCGGCGTATCCGCCTGTACCCAGATCAAGCTGAACATTGTTATAACCGTTTTCTCGGTCAACGTTCATAAGAACAATATACTTGCCTTCTTGGGTAAGTCTTGTTTGCGCGAACAGCGTTTCTATATTTTTTCCAACTGTTTTTACTTCTCTTCCGGTTGCGCAGTTTTGCGCTATAGCATCCGGAGTTAATTCAATGTGTATGGCGTTTTGCGCGATTTCGGCTGGTTTTGAGGATTTCAACGCGTCCATATAATCAGGAATTTTTCCGGCAAAAACTACTTTTCCTCCGGCTTTCATAAATGCTTCCAGAAGGTTTACGGTAGTACTCCGGATCGTATCAACGCCGGCAACAAGCACGGTTTTGTATTTTGCTTTTCCTACCTCAAGAATGCCGTTATCCTTAACACTTCCCAGCCTGCCGACCATTTCTTCATCACCGTAATCAAAATCGATACGATTTCCCGCAAGCGCAAGAAAAATATCGGCATACTGCTTTTCAAGCCGAAGAATTTCAGGATCCACCGCGGTAAGCCAATTATAGCAGCTCGCATAGCTTCTGGCCCATACGCTTTCAAGACCGTTAATGACAAGCAATTCACAGTCCGGAGAACCTTCTGTAAGTACAACATTCAGTCTTGAAAAATAATCTTCCACATATTTATATTCTTTATACCATGCCGATTGATGAAATATACTGGCCGGATAATCCCGTTTAGCTTCACCTTTCATGGTGTACCATGAAAGATGTTGACATCTGAAATTAATGCCGAACAGCGCCTGCCAATCGCCGATGGCTTTATGCGAGCGAAAATTCAGCTGCCATCCCGTGCAGCCGTATAGCTCGGAAAGCAGCCATTTCTGTCCGCACTGTCTTGCTACGGATGAAAGTTGCTTTGCCGCCCAATAAACGTTATTATTTTCTGTAAGAATATCAATTCCCGGATTGTGCATATATTCATAAAAACGCATCAGCGAACCCTGCATAACGGTTTGACAGGTAAAACTATCTTCATGAAGCACATGTCCGGTAAAAGCAATATGGTTTTCGGTACACCATTCATAGATAGGTTTTGCAAAATTTTCCACAAAAAGCTCTTGACATAATTCAATATAGTGCCAGGTTACCTGCGATATTTCTTCTCCGTTTTTACGCAGGAAAAATTCAAGCAGGCGAGGTTTTACATCATAGCCGAATCTTTTCTCAAATTCTTCAAAAAGTTTGGGTGTATAAGGCGCCGCATAAGTATTCCCCTCTGAAAATTCGGAAAAAAGCGCGCCGCGATGCGGTTCATCCGTAAAAATTCCGGGAATCGTTTTTCCCAGTCTACTGCCGCAATGCGCTTTATATTTTTCATGGGTGCTCTTAATAAATTCCAGCGTAGTGGCTTTATTCATCGTATCAACATAAGAAAAACCATTATAGTTGTCACTGCTGCGGAATAACTCCTCGGTAAACCAGATGACGGTTTCATCATCGTTTACCGTATCTTCTTTGCACAGAACTCTTTCGTCGGAGAAGGAAACGCCGTCAAGCTTACAAGCAAAGGTAATCAGCGCTTTATCGTCCCATAGAAAGCTTTGCGGTGCGGATTGATGCATTTGCAGATACCGCATTCTGTTTTCTTCCTTTGCTGCTACTAATCCCCCCGCAGAGCCGGAAGGCCATCTGTCCTCATCATAAAGCCATGAATCCATGCCTTTTGTTTCGCCGTAATCGGCACAGGTGTTAATCAGGTCAAACCATTCTTCACCCAAATACTCGGTCTCTAAACCTGTTCTCGAATGGCAGAAGTATCCTCCAAATCCCATTTCTTCCAAAATATCGATCTGTCGAAGCAATTCATCTTTTTTAAGATTGCCGTTCCATGACCAAAATGGTCTTC
The DNA here is from genome assembly GCA_905200615.1 of uncultured Selenomonadales bacterium. Lineage (GTDB taxonomy): Bacteria > Bacillota > Clostridia > Christensenellales > QALW01 > UMGS1322. The sequence continues at coordinate 30,773 of CAJKLB010000021.1, forward strand.
CGCGGTATTGGTTTGACGGATTTTTAAATTCTGAATTTTTGCTCATATAAACCTCCATTTTTAAAAATAACGCAAATTCAAAATAGATTTATAATTGATGTCATTATATCATAAACAGAAAAAAAGTAAATACTTCTATAAAAAAATTTTTTGCTTTTATAAAAGTGATTTAAAAAGCGAGTATAGATAAAGAGGTAACGTTTAATGAATCATTGAGAAAGCTCTTGAAGCTATAAAAAAAGCCTTTGTCCAATCAGATATTGAACAAAGGCAGATAAAATAGAGTTTATTATTTTGCAAGATTTGCCTTTAGTACTTTAAGCTCTTCCTGAAGCTCAGCAGGAACTCTGCCAAGCTTGGCATAGAATTCATCGATATCAGCAGTTTCTTTCTTCCAAAGGTCGGTATCTACGGTCAAAAGCTCTTCAACTACGGATTTATCGATGTCCAGACCTGATATATTGATATCTTCTGCCTTGGGAACAAATCCGATGGGAGTTTCTACCGCGTCAGCTTTTCCTTCACAGCGGGCTAAAATCCACATCAGTACGCGCATATTATCGCCAAATCCCGGCCAAATAAAGTGACCTTCGTCGTCAGTACGGAACCAGTTGACGTTAAAGATTTTAGGAGCCTTGTCGCCCAATTTTTTGCCCATATCCAACCAGTGGGCGAAATAATCGTTTGCATTGTAGCCGATAAAGGGAAGCATTGCCATGGGATCACGGCGTACCACACCTACAGCGCCGGCCGCGGCCGCAGTTGTTTCACTGGCCATAGTAGAGCCTACGAAAACACCGTGCTGCCAGGACCGTGACTGATATACCAACGGGGCGGTTTTCGCACGACGGCCGCCGAAAATGATTGCGGAAATCGGTACGCCGGTTCCGCTGTTGAATTCGGGGGAGATGCAGGGACAATTGACAGCGGGAGCGGTAAAGCGGCTGTTGGGATGCGCGGCATAGGTGGACTTATCCTTTTTGTCGAATTTATCCGGTGTCCACTCGTTTCCTTTCCAATCGATTGCATGAGCGGGCATCTCATCGGTCATGCCTTCCCACCATACGGTATTGTCTTCCGTTTTAAGAGCGACGTTGGTGAAAATGGTATTCTTTTTGGTGCTTTCCAGTGCGTTGGGATTACTTTTGGCATTGGTACCCGGAGCAACGCCGAAGAAACCGTTTTCCGGATTAATAGCCCAAAGGCGGCCATCCGGACCCTGACGAAGCCAAGCAATATCGTCGCCTACGCACCAAACTTTATAACCTTGTTTTTGATAAAGTTCCGGCGGAATCAGCATAGCCAAGTTTGTCTTTCCACAGGCAGACGGGAATGCCGCGGCAATGTATTTGATTTCACCCTGAGGATTCTCGATCCCCAGAATCAGCATATGCTCTGCCATCCAGCCTTCTTTGTTGGCCAGATAAGAAGCGATACGCAAAGCGAAGCACTTTTTACCTAAAAGAACATTTCCGCCGTAACCGGAGTTGATAGACCAAATCGTGCTGTCTTCAGGAAAATGGCAAATATAACGATCTTCTTCCGAAAGCTGTGCTTTGGAATGAAGTCCCTTTACAAAGTCACCGTCGCCGAGCTGATCCAGTACGGCTTTTCCGATACGCGTCATAATTGCCATGGAAACTACCACATAGATAGAATCCGTCAGTTCTATACCGATTTTTGAAAACTCCGAACCTACCGGTCCCATTGAATAGGGAATAACGTACATGGCACGGCCTTTCATGGCACCGTCAAATAGTTTTCCCAGTTTTGCATAGGCGTCACTGGGGGACATCCAGTTATTGGTGGGGCCTGCGCCGTCTTCGGTGGATGTGCAGATAAACGTTCTTTGTTCTACACGAGCTACGTCATTAAGCGCCGAACGGTGCAAATAACAGCCGGGAAGCTTTTCTTCATTCAATTTGATCAGTTCTCCGGTAGACATTGCTTCCTTGCGAAGACCTTCCAGCTGTTCCTCAGAGCCATCAATCCAAACGACCTTTTCCGGTTTTGTAAGGGCCGCCATTTCATCAATCCATTGCAAAAGTTTGATGTTTTTTGTCATCGTTGCAACCTCCTTATATTTACTTGGGGAAAAGAAAAAAATTCAAATTCCGCCAACTTAATTTACTTGTTTGTTATTATACCGCATAACCGGGATTTTGACAATAAAAATTTTTATTTTTTTGAAAGTTTCACAAAAACTTTATTCATATTTAATATAAAAAACACGATGCAAGTAAAAATTTACATCGTGTTTTGCAGGATAATGCGATAAAAATTGCATTTTTATTAAAATACAAGATGCGTAACAAATAAATCCAAGCAAACCAGAAATCCGAGAATAAACGTATAGAACGCAAAGGGCTTAAAGGATCTGTTTTCAATCAGTTTTAACATAAAGCGTATGGCCATATAGCCTACAAGGAAAGCAACAATCGTACCTATGACAACGGGAAACCAGGTAATTGTTACCGCTTGCACTTCATCTCGGTTTAGAATCAGCTTTAAAACATCCCAGCAAAAAGCGCCCAGAATTGCCGGAATACTCATCAAAAAAGAAAAGCGAGCCAAGGTTTTTCGGTTAAGCCCTAAAAAGATGCCCCCGGCAATGGTGCTGCCCGATCGGGAAACTCCCGGAAGAGTGCTGATCCCTTGAATACTGCCAATTAAAACAGCATCTTTTAGTGTCATATCTTCTATTGTTTTTTTGCACCTTTGCGGGGGAAGCGCTTCCATTGTATAAAGCAACAGACCTGTCAGCATAAATCCATACCCTAATAATGAGGAAAGAGCCGTGTCGTCAAGCAACAACTCAAGAATTACGGCGATTATTACCGTAGGTACGGTAGCCGCAAGAATCATATACGTAAGTTTTTGTTTAGGATGGCGTACAATAGAGAGAATATCTTTTCGGAAGATAATGAATACCGCGGCTAATGTGCCTATGTGCAGACATACGTCAAAAAAACGAGGCATTTCGCTTAGCCCCATTATTTGTTCGGTAAGCTTTAGATGACCGCTGCTGCTGATGGGTAAAAATTCAGCAAGTCCTTGTACAATACCTAAAATAAGAGCCTGCCACCAAGAAATCGCTTGAGCGATTACAGAAAAGTGCATAAAAAATCCTCCTTAATTTATTTTAGTATAACACAACAAAAGGGAAATGTCGAAAAAATTTTTTGATATTCCGTAAAGGATATGCGTGAAACGTAAAAAAAGAACAATTTGGTTGCGATTTTTTTAAAAAGTAGTATAATAACTGCTGTAAAGAAAATTGAAGGAGGAGTCTTTTTTTATGCAATACTCACATGAAGTAGAAGAGATGATCTGTGTTGCGAAAGGCGCAAAGCATAATCCTGCTCCGATTCCAGAGGAGGGAAAATGGGTTCCCTCAAAGGAGATCAAGGATGTTTCGGGTCTTACTCACGGTGTAGGCTGGTGCGCTCCCCAGCAGGGAACATGCAAGCTTACTCTTAATGTAAAGGAAGGAATTATTCAGGAAGCACTGGTGGAAACCATCGGTTGCTCCGGTATGACGCACTCAGCCGCGATGGCTGCGGAGGTGCTGCCGGGAAAAACAATTTTAGAGGCGCTGAATACGGATCTTGTTTGCGACGCGATCAATGTAGCTATGAGGGAACTGTTCCTTCAAATCGTTTACGGCCGCACGCAAACCGCATTTTCTGAGGACGGGCTGCCTGTGGGCGCCGGCCTTGAGGATCTTGGAAAGGGATTGCGTTCTCAAGTAGGCACGATGTATTCCACTAAGGCCAAGGGTGTAAGATATTTGGAAATGGCGGAGGGATATATTCTGGAAGAGGGCCTCGATGAGAATAATGAGGTTATCGGTTATAAATTTGTGCATTTGGGAAAAATGATGGAGGCTATCAAAAAGGGTGTGGATCCTAAAGAAGCCTATGAAAAGAATATCGGAACGTATGGCCGCTTTGCTGAAGCAAAGACGGTTATTGATCCGAGAAAGAAATAAGGAGGACGCAAGAATATGGCAAATTTTGAAAGCTATTCCAGAAGAATCGATCAAATTAACGTTGTCCTTAAAGAGTATGGATTTAAAGACCTTGACGAGGCAAAAGATTTTGCTTTAAAAAAGGGTGTTGACGCAGAAGCAATCGTGCGGGATACGCAGCCTATTGCGTTTGAAAATGCTTGTTGGGCTTATACTTTAGGTGCGGCTATTGCTTTAAAAAAGGGTTGTAAAACGGCGGCTGAAGCGGCCGAAGCAATCGGTGTAGGCTTGCAGGCTTTTTGTATACCGGGTTCTGTTGCCGACCAGCGCAAGGTTGGTTTAGGACATGGAAACTTGGCGGCGATGCTTCTTCGGGAAGAAACCAAGTGCTTCTGTTTCCTGGCCGGACATGAGAGCTTTGCCGCGGCTGAGGGCGCGATTAAGATCGCGCAGAATGCGAATAAAGTACGCAAAGATCCCCTGCGTGTTATTTTAAATGGTTTAGGCAAGGACGCGGCTTATATTATCAGCCGTATTAACGGTTTTACCTTTGTTGAAACAAGATATGATTATTTTACCGGAAAGCTTGAAATTATAAGTGAAAAAGCTTTTTCTAACGGTGACAGAGCTAAGGTAAAATGCTACGGAGCCGATGATGTAAATGAGGGCGTAGCCATTATGATTCATGAAGAAGTCGGTGTTTCCATTACCGGTAATTCAACGAATCCTACTCGTTTCCAGCATCCTGTAGCCGGTACCTATAAAAAATGGGCGGTGGAAAACGGATTTAAATATTTCTCCGTTGCCAGCGGCGGAGGCACAGGACGTACATTGCATCCGGATAATGTTGCGGCCGGACCTGCCAGTTACGGCATGACGGATACTATGGGAAGAATGCATTCGGATGCGCAGTTTGCGGGATCTTCTTCTGTTCCGGCGCATGTAGAAATGATGGGTCTTATCGGCATGGGTAACAACCCTATGGTTGGCGCCAGCGTTGCTGTTGCTGTTGCTTGTGAGGAAGCAATGAAATAATAAAGTAAACCGTCTTTACCCGAAAAGGGTGAAGTAGTCAATTAGCATAAAAGATAATGGTAGGCACTTTTGTGTCTACCATTTTTTTATCACTTCAACCGGAATGGGAGAGATGTTTTTTTGTATATAAGAACTTAGAATTTAGCGGCGGTAGAAGTTATTTATTGTTCGGATGTTTCAGCGGCAGGTGTTGTATTT
>CAJKLB010000022.1 GCA_905200615.1 uncultured Selenomonadales bacterium
TAAAGATATTCTTTTTTCTTTCCCCAATCTGTAACACATCATTGACAAACCTACAAAATAGAGTTATCCCGAAATTACGAGATAACTCTATTTTTGATGTTATGACAAAAATCATACTGACATATTGAAAATCATACCAACGAAAAGTCAGTTAAAAACTTTGTTTTTAAGCAGTAAAACTGCCGAAAATATGACGGCTATTCCTGCATTACCTATAATTCATTTACAACATCATTAATTTTCTTTAAAAGTTCAGGATTAAAATCCTCAAAATCCGTAGCACTAATTTTGCCACCCATTATTGTGTGCAACCATGTTGCAGCCGCCGCATATCTTCCATAATCCAACGATAAATGGAAACCGTCACGGCAAAGAGATAAACCACCTTTTTTGTAATTGAATTCCAGTACTGTTTCACGCAAAGTCTGAATCACTTTACCTGATGGTATTAATTCAGCATTAATGGAACGTGCCGCTTTTTTACTTGTCTCTATAATGCAGCGGTACATTTCAGCTTGGTTGTTATTATAATTTATAAAACCGCCATGAACAGAGTCAGTTTCATAAGCCCATGTCTGATGAAAATATATTTTTGCATCAGGCTGTGCTTTTCGTACCACCGACACCAACGAAGAAAGATAGGGTTCATAAGTTTCATACATACCACTTAAGGAACTAACCTGTTGAACTGTGATTATATCCCATTTTTCAAGCTCTAATGCTTCTGCAATACTGATTTTTCTTTTAGCGTTTTCTCCTTTAAGTTCTAAATCATAGTGGGCATTATTTTCCTGAGCGTTTTTCCAGTGTGTTTCTAAGCTACATCCGCCAATGTAAAGGTTTGCGTTTTCTAATTCAATGCCGTTATCCTTTGCCAATTTATGAAGCCATTTGTGTGCATCCTGTGAAAAACTATTGCCTATAGATAAAATCTTCATTGCAATCACCTGTTTATAAATTCTGCTACAAGCTTACCAAGTACACTTTCACCATTTTGGTCTGTAGCTCCTACATAGGCGCAGTGCGTACCGTTCATAACCTTTAATTGCACTTTTTCAAAGTGGCCGAAGTGCTTAAGGGTAGAAACTAAAAGCATTGTTTGCTCATATCTGTTTTCCATATCGTTATCAGACACAATAATAAGCATAGGTGGATATTGCTCACTCTCACCTATATGGTAAAGCGGAGCAGAATCATCTATAATCACCCTGCGTGTATCTAATCCTCTTTCACGCAATACATTGAAATGACAGGTGGGCTGACCTGCATCGTGAATAAATCCTGCAACATCTGTAGGCGTAATACCGTGGTTAGATAACCAAGCTTTATCAAAGCAAAGCATCTGAGAGATATAACCGCCTGCAGAACTACCACCTACATATATGTCCTTGATTTTGCCATAAATTCCTATGTTTTTAAATACCCACGCAGTTGCATCAGCCGCATCAATAAGAAAATCGGGATACTTAGCGTTGGGATACATTCTATAATTAGCGCTTACTACCGCAATCCCCTGAGAAACCAAATAATTAAAAAGGATTTTTTCACCCGATTTATCGCCTGCTTCAATTCCTCCGCCATGGAAATACAAAACAACCGCAAACTCTTCACTTTCGGGCAAATAAATATCTAGATACTGCTCGGTTTTTATATTATAGCACACATCTAACACTGTTTTCATTTTGTTTTCTCCCTATCCAGCTTGTAATTTCTGATATAGAGACATAAATCTGCCCCAACCATTATTAAATTAAGTACATAGAAGAAAAGCACATACCATTTTGTAGAAAATGACATCATATATGCCTTATTCAAAAGCTTGGAAATTATACCTGCAATATAACCAAAGAAAATTAGACACAAAAAAGCAAGACTTTTTCCCTTAGTTGTTCTCGCTTTATAGGACTTAATAACGTTAAGCGGCCACGATACTCCAAAACTCACAATCATAATTACTTCTAAAATTTCAGCCATAATTAATCTCCTTTCGTAATTCAATGTTACAACAAATTTACCGTAATGTAAATCATTAAATATGTTATAATACTATAACTTGAAAGTTAAAACGTTGTATAATATAATGATAAAGAAAGGAAGTGTTTATTATGGAAATATTGCAATTAAAATATTTTTGTGATGCAGCACAAACACAAAACTTCTCTAAAACTGCAAAAAAATTTTTAGTTCCTCCCTCAAACATTTCACAAACTATAAAACGTCTTGAGGCAGAGCTTGAAACCCCTTTATTTGAAAGACGCGCCAACAAAATAGTGCTTAATGATTCGGGCTTGCTTTTTTATAAAAATGCAAAATCTGCTTTGGATTTGCTTGAAAATGCAAAAAAATCTTTAAAAAATTCACTCAAAACAGAAACAATTAAAATAAATATACATATCACTCGTCGTGTTGTTATGGAGGTAATTGAAAATTTCAGAAAAATGCATCCTGAAATTTATTTTATAACCGTACACAGCACCGATGATGCCTCAGACGAATTTGACATTATTGTAACGGATAAAGAGTTGGATTTACCATATTTAAAAACAAAGGCGGCAGAAGAGAACTTTTTATTGGCTTATAATAAAAATGAATTTGTATTTAATAACGACACAACTCCGCTTGAGCTTGAAAATGCTCCGTTTATTACAATGAACAGCGGAAGCAGTCTATATGAAAACTCCCTAAAAATTTGCAACAGTTTGGGTTTTAATCCGCACATTGTCTTGCAAAGCGAAGATCCGTTTTATATAAGAAAATGCGTCGAATTGGGACTTGGAATAGCAATTGTTCCGGAACTATCATGGCGTGGGCAGTTATCAGAAGATATAACTCTAAAAAATATAGGAGAAATCAAAAGAAAAATCTATGTATATAAAAAATACAGTATGAACGAATATATTAATGAATTTTCTGCTATGCTGATAGAAAAATTTTCTTCATATATATCTTATCCAAATACTATTTGTTTGTAAAAACAACTGATCACTTGATTATCAGTTTTGTCCCTATTGTACATCAACCATACTATAATCTCTACTGAAAAGCAATATAGTCCAAACATAAATCACCTGAACACAATTTGTGTTTAGGCTCGATCTGTAAAAAGAGATTAAAAAGATCGTGGGCGGCTAAAAGAAAAGACGCGGAGCGCATTTGGATCCAGGCCCTTGCCTGTAAACGGGGACTAAAAAAGATGCTGCGTTCTTTTTTCTGTTAGCCTTTAACTGGCACTAGTACGGCATTATAATGGCTTCTTTGCTAAAAACAGAATAAATGTATCATAAAATACAATCTTATCTCCGGCTTCCAGCACCGTCTCCCTAAGTCCAGCAAAGAACTTACTTTTATAAGGCTCTGGGATAACAATATGATCACAATGTGTGCCGCTTAAAGCTACGTATTCGTCTGCGGTAAATTCGCGTTTTCCGTAATATTCATGCTTGTCAAGGTTGACATATCCGTAATCAGGCGCATGAGTGTAATTAAAATCGCCGTGCTTATATCCCGTTTGCGGTTTAAAATATTCAGAATATATCTGCTGGATTTTGTTATACAAGTCTTCATTGGGAGTTTTATAATCTGCTTTTGTAAACATCATCGCCAGCACCCCACCTGGCTTCAGCAAATCAAAAGTTTTTGAAAAGGCGATTTCTTCAGGAATCCACTGAATTGTTGCAGCGGAATAAATATATCAAATTTTTGATCTCCCAAATTGTATGTAATAAAGTCGCCATTTACAATACTGAAATTAGGGTAATTTCCGTATTTGCGTTTCATCATCTCATATAAGTTTTCACCGAGTTCAATCGCATGATAATCGCAGCCGGTATCAAGTATAGGGCCGGTGGCCTGACCTGTTCCCGGACCTAATTCCAGAACTGCCTTACCGGGACCGATTCCAGCATATGCAATGAGGTCGGAAAAGAGTTCAGCGCAGTAACGAGGCCTATACTTATCAAACTGTTCCGGTATGGTATCAAATACTTTTCTGAATTCCATATTTTTCTCTCTTCCCATAAAAAAACCAGCCCTAATAACTATTGTATCAAGCTGGTGTCTCTTTTGGTGCGGGCGACAGGACTTGAACCTGCACGAAAAGTTCACCAGATCCTAAGTCTGGCGCGTCTGCCAATTCCGCCACGCCCGCGTGACTGTATTATAACATTCTCCTGATATTTTGACAACTTAAATATCTTTCAGCAATAAAAAGATATCATGCAGTAAAGAAAGTTATGGCCTTTTCTTTTGCAAAAAACGGAAAATCATTCATAAAATATAGAAAAATGACGCAGAGTGATAGAGACAGATTCAGTGTAAGAGCGTGAAATATTTGTTGTTGTCAATTTTATGGGATTGTGTTATACTGAATACAATAACAGCGGGAGTAGTTTCATGAAAACTTTTGGTTTAAAATTTTCATATCCTAAAATTATTTCTTTTGGCTTCTGTATGCTGATATTATTAGGAGCACTTCTTCTTTCTTTGCCGATTTCGTCGCGAACAGGGGAGAGTACATCGTTTTTATCCTGTCTTTTTACCGCGACCTCCGCGTCTTGTGTAACCGGGCTTGTGGTAGTGGATACATATACGCATTGGTCTGTTTTTGGCCAAACGGTTATTATTATCCTGATTCAGATAGGCGGCATTGGATTTATGACGTTAATGACGGTTGTTTCGTTGGCGTTAAACAGACAAATCACCTTAAAGGAACGTACACTGTTAAAGGATAGCTTTAACACGCCGGATATCAGCGGTATGGTTCGCCTGACAAAACATATTGTTGCGGGTACCGTTATTTTTGAATTAATAGGAAGTATTCTTTTAGCTACACGATTTATTCCTATTTTCGGTCTTTCACAAGGACTGTATACAGCGGTATTTATGTCAATATCGGCTTTTTGTAACGCCGGCTTTGATATTTTAGGAGAGTTTGGCGAATATTCTTCTTTAATTTCTTTTTCAGACGATGCGTTGGTCATTTTGACAATATCCGCTTTGATTTTAATTGGCGGCATAGGTTTTATTGTTTGGGATGATATCGCTAAAAATAAATGGCATATTAAGCGTTATAAGCTGCATTCCAAAATTGTTTTGGTTTCTACCGTGATTCTTGCGTTGGGCGGAACCTTATTGTTTCTATTGTTTGAAAAAGACGCTACGAATAGGGATCTTCCGTTTCATCAGCAGCTGCTGAATTCTTTCTTTGATGCCGTTACACCGCGTACCGCAGGATTCAATTCTGTGGATACCGCCGGCTTAAGTAATGTTTCAAAAATGCTTACAATTTTGCTGATGTTTATCGGCGGATCTCCCGGATCTACGGCAGGCGGTGTTAAAACCGTAACGATTGCGGTTATCTTTATTTGCTTGCTCAGCAGCTTACGCAACAAATCCGGGTATAATGTTTTCAAACGAAGACTTCCGATCCATGTTGTAATCAATGCTTTGTGTGTTATCGTTATTCATTTGACGCTCTCTCTTGTCGGCGTATTGATTATTTGTGTGCTGCAACCGGAAATTTCATTGCCTGATGTTGTGTTTGAGTGCTTTTCGGCAATGGGAACGGTAGGGATGTCCACGGGAATTACGAGGGATCTTGGCGCAATCTCACAGATTATATTGATTTTGCTGATGTTCAGCGGGCGTATCGGAAGCCTTTCCTTTGCGTTGATTTTTACGGAAAAGAAGCAAAAAGATGTATTGCTTTTTCCGGAAGAAAAAGTAAATGTAGGGTAAAAAATATTTTTTAAGGAGATATAATATAAAAAATAATGAAAAATTTTTTAGTAATAGGTATGGGCCGTTTCGGTCAGCATTTAAGCCAAAAACTTGCCGAATTAGGTAATGACGTTATGATCGTGGATAAGAGCGAAGAGGCCGTAAACCGCCTTATTGACGTGGTTACCTGCGCACAGGTTGCCGATTGCAAGAACGAGGACGTTTTGAAAAGCCTTTCGGTAAACAGCTTTGATATGTGCATTGTGTGTATCGGAAATGATTTTCAAAGCAGTTTGGAAATTACCAGCCTGTTAAAGGATTTGGGTGCAAAAATGGTTGTAAGCAAAGCAAGCACTAAAATTCAGGAAAAGTTTTTGCTGCGTAACGGCGCCGATGTGGTAGTAGATCCGGAAAAAGATCTTGCTCATAAACTTGCCGTGCAATATAGCGCAAGAAATGTTTTTGATTATTACAGACTTTCCAATGATATTGCCATATATGAAACCTCTGTCCCCAGAACTTGGATGAATAAAAGTCTAAAAGAAATCGATGTACGAAAAATTCATGGAATCAACGTGCTGGCTACAAAGAAAAACGGTCAGGTAAAGCTTGCGGATGTTGATTATAAATTCGGTATGGATGACCATGTTCTCATTATGGGAAATGTAAATAATATAGAAAAGTTTACGCGTAATATTTGATGCGCTGTTTTTGCTTTTCATTTAAGGCTGTATTCGTGGCTTTCTTTGTTGCTAAATCAATTTAATATACGGAATTATAACATAATAATGTGCGCAAAATGATGCTATATGTATAAACACCGCTTTACAGAAAGACTTGTACAGCTACGTATGCAGAAAAAACGCTCCGTAAGATAATAAGCAGGAACATTGGTTTGAACGAAAACGATATCAACCGTATTAAAAAGGAAAAAACTTTGTTTAGAGAGCAAACTTTCTTTTATAGTTGGAAATATTTTCGGCTAATGTCTGAGAATTTTTGTATGGAGTAATCCAAACAAACGAAGTCGAATTAGGGAGAAATTAAAAGTCCTTGATAGTAAGCAGCGGCAAAGTGTGGAAGCTGTTATTCTTGCTTTTAATAAAAAAAAGGTTGATATAAATCTTTTAAAAACACTCTTGAAAATGTGCTTTTACGCATGACACAAGGGCGTTTTTTTATGAAACGCTGTATTCATACTATTGACGAAATAATAATATCATATTATAATAGTTGCATAATGCAACAGTTTTACCATGCAACCAATAGGAGGTACTATGGAAGGAAGAATTCATGAGATGGAAGCCATACATCGTTTAACCGCGGATTATTACGCTAAAACAGCACAAAAATACGGCCTTAGATTCTTTCATATTCGGTATCTGATTGAAATTTGCGAAGAGCCGGGGCGTCAGCAGGATTCCTTTGTGCGGTACGGAAATTTAAACAAAAGCAGCGTCGCCCGTCATTTTGCTTTTTTAGAGGAAAATAATTTTATTGTTCGCAGGGCCTGGGAAAATGACCGCAGAATTCTGCTGGTTTTTCCTACGGAAAAAGCGATAGCCGCTATACCGGAATTTAAAAAAGTATTGCAGCGTTGGGAAAATGCTTTACTGCAGGATTTTTCTCAGCAGGAAAATAAAGCGCTGCAAAAAGTTCTTTTAAAGATGAAACGCAATGCTGAAACCTTTTTGCTTACAGAGGAACAAACATGAAACGAATTCTTCAATATATACGGCCGTTTTATTTTTATATAGCTGTTACCATGACCATTAAATTTATCGGCACGGTAATGGAATTGCTGATTCCGCGGCTGCTTGAAATCATGCTGGATGTTGCCGTTCCGCAGGGAAAAAAGCAATTTATTCTTCTGATTGGCGGTGCAATGCTGCTTTGCGCGATTGTTTGCGTCGTTGCTAATATTGTAGCCAACCGAATGTCGGCGAAAAGCGCGGGTGGGGTTACACACAAACTTCGCTATGATTTGTTTGAAAAAATCAATCGGCTTTCTGCCCGGCAATTGGATGATATTACAATACCATCTGCCGTTTCCAGACTGACCAGCGATACATATAATGTGAATCAGCTTTTGGCACGAATGCAGCGGTTGGGGGTTCGGGGACCTATTTTGCTTTTGGGCGGTATTGTAATCACTCTGTTTATGAATGTAAAGCTGGCGCTTATTATGATAGGCACTTTGCCGATTATTGCGTTGGTGGTGTATTATGTTACTAAAATAAGCGTGCCTATGTATACCCGCCAGCAGGGAGTTTTGGATCAAGCCGTACGCGTTGTACAGGAAAATATAACGGGGATACGGGTAGTAAAAGCACTTTGCAGAACCGATTATGAAAAACAACGCTTTCATGGCGTGAACGCAACGTTATGTGAGGCTGAACGCAAAGCGGGAGCGGTTGCCGCGGTAACCAATCCCGTAACATCACTGATTTTGAATCTTGCGTTAACGGCGGTTATTCTGGTAGGAGCAATCGGCGTGAATCAAGGCGAAATCCAGCCGGGCGTTATTCTTTCATTCCAAAGTTATTTTACTATGATTTTGAACGCCATGCTCGGCGTAACCAGAATCTTTACGATGTGGACCAAGGGAGAAGCCAGCGCTAATCGTGTGGCCGATGTGCTGGAGATGGAGGAACAACTGGAGGCAAAACCATCGGATATAAAGACGAATGAAAGCTCTGCCGCTATTGAATTTAAAAAGGTAAGTTTTTCATATAATGGCGCGGTGGATAATCTTTCAGAGATCAGCTTTTCGCTTGAATCCGGACAAACGCTTGGTATCTTGGGTCCCACCGGAAGCGGAAAAAGTACAATCGTCAGTTTGTTGTTGCGATTTTATGACGCGGATCAAGGCGACATCTATTTAAACGGTAAAAACATAAAAAATATTCCTTATGAAACGCTTCGGGAAAAATTCGGCATAGTGTTTCAAAATGATTTTATTATGGAGGGAAGTATTGAGAATAATATCCGTTTCTTTCGTGATATTGATTCCGCTGCGCTTGCCGCGGCGGTAACAGACGCGCAGGCAAGCTTTATAAACGAAAAAGAAAACGGAATGGCTTACGAAGTTGCGGTGAGAGGAAATAACCTTTCCGGAGGGCAAAAACAGCGATTATTTATTGCCCGTGCTTTAGCAAGCCGACCGGAAATTCTTGTGCTGGATGATGCTTCAAGTGCCCTGGATTATCGTACGGATGCTTCTTTGCGCAAAGCAATTGCGCAGAATTATCGTGATACTACAAAGATAATTATCGCTCAGCGAGTCAGTTCGGTGATGCACGCGGATTTAATTTTGGTATTGGAGGAAGGAAAAATTATCGGAAAAGGACGGCATGAGGAATTGCTGAAAACTTGTGCCATGTATCAAAATATCGCTCGAACCCAGATGAATTTGACGGAGGAACAGGAAAATGGCTAATGCATCCGGTATGATTGGCGGAGGTAGGTTTACCCGTGCGGAGATCAGCGGGGATCGCCGCATATCCGGCGGCGCCAAGCAAAAGAAAACGGCAATTTTACGCCGGATATGGAAGTATTTGGGGAAGAAACGGCTGCTGGTGGTGCTGGCGTTGTTTTTATCGGCCATATCGAGCATTTTGGGACTTTGGGGGCCTAAAATTTCGGCGGAAGCCATTAACAATATAGAATTAGGACCGGGAAAGATCGATTTTACGCTGATTGGAAATTGTGTGGTTCTTATGGTAGTGCTGTATGCGCTTTCGGCCTTGTTTTCCTATTTGCTTTCCATGGTGGTCATACGACTTTCGCGTGCCGTTGCCGGTCAAATGAGAAAAGATGTATTTGATAGCCTGATGCGTCTGCCGGTTGGCTTTTTTGATAAGTATCAGACGGGCGATCTTATCAGTGTGATTACCTATGATATCGATACGGTAAACCAATCGATTTCTTCGGATCTTTTGCAAATACTGCAAACAGTAATTTCGGTGGTGGTATCCTTTGTTATGATGGCGGCTATCGCCCCGAAGCTGTTGGTTGTATTTTTGTTTACAGTTCCGGTTATGGTGGTTTTTACCAAGTATATTACAACAAGAGTACGGCCGCTTTTTCGGCGCCGGAGCGCGGCGTTGGGCGTTTTAAACGGTTATACCGAAGAAATGATCAATGGCCAAAAAACGGTGAAAGCATACGGCAGAGAAGCGCAGGTGCAGGAGGAATTTGAAAAGAAAAATCAAAGTGCCATTGATGCGTACACTCAGGCCGAGGCAAACGGAACCATTGTGGGGCCTACGGTTAATATGATCAATAATATTTCTTTGGCGCTTGTGTGTACGTTGGGGGCATTACTGTATTTGCAAAACGGCATTCGCCTAGGAGACCTTTCGGGATTCATTCAATATTCTCGGCGTTTTTCCGGACCGATCAGTGAGGTGGCAAATATTGTTGGGGAATTGCAAAGCGCCTTTGCGGCGGCGGAGAGAGTCTTTATGCTGATTGACGCAACGCCTGAACCGGAGGATGACACGGAAGCGGTTACTTTGCAGCATGTCAAGGGTGAAGTTGTAATGGATCATATTACGTTTGGCTATGATCCGGCAAAACCTATCATCAAAGATTTCTCGCTGCGGGCAAATCCCGGGGCTTTGGTAGCTATCGTAGGGCCTACCGGCGCGGGAAAAACTACGGTTATTAACCTTTTAATGCGTTTTTATGATGTGCAGAGCGGAACGATTTCGGTTGACGGCATTCCCATTCAAAAAATTACGCGGGATTCTTTGCGTTCGGCTTATAGTATGGTTCTGCAGGATACCTGGCTGTTTTACGGTACCGTGTTTGAAAATATCGCTTATGGAAAGGAAAACGCTACAATGGAACAGGTAATGGCGGCGGCAAAAGCGGCTAAGGTGCATCATATGATCATGTCATTGCCTCAAGGATATGATACGGTTTTAAGCGATAACGGCAGTAACCTTTCTAAAGGACAAAAACAGCTTTTGACCATTGCCCGCGCGATGATGCTGGAAAGCTCTATGCTCATATTGGATGAGGCAACTTCGAATGTGGATACCGATACCGAGCGGCAAATTCAAGCCGCCATGCGGGAACTTATGCGGGATAAAACCTGTTTTGTGATTGCCCATAGACTTTCCACCATTCAGCATGCAGATGTGATCTTGGTTATGAATGAAGGAAATATTGTAGAGCAGGGAACGCATGATTCTCTGATGAAGCAAAATGGTTTTTATGCCCGCCTTTATCGGTCTCAGTTTGAATCCTGCTGACGACGTTTAAAAGCTCACGGGAAGTTCCGTGAGCTTTTTTCTATTAACCTTGTCTGTTTTTTTCATTGAGTTTGCGAAAGAGTGTGGGGGAAAGCCCTTCTATGCGTTTAAAAAGCCGAGAAAAATAATTGTAATCGGAAATTCCTACCATTAAGGCAATTTGATTGATGCTGTAATTGGAACTTTTCAAAAGCTTTTTGGCTTTATGAATCCGTTTTTGCGACAGAAGTTCTTTTAAAGTTCTTCCGGATTTTGCTTTTGCCGTTTTGCATATGGAAGAAACACTTACTTTTAGTTCTTCGGCCATTTCTTCCAAAGTGAAATTGCGGGTATAATTCCGTTCCAGATAATAATCGATCTGTCCCCAAAGACCGGTGCCTGAAACATTGATCAGCTGTTTTAAATAGATAAAACCCACGCAGGCGGCCATGATATTCTCAACCGAATGCAGATAATCTGCGGAAATACGTTTGACCGACGGAATAAACTGCTCAAACTCCTCTTTTGTAAAGTAGTCGGCACATAGCTTTTTGCATTGCTCGTATTGCTCGGGATAGTTGGTATCATAGAGCACCTGACCGAACATGAAATAACCGATAATCCCGATTTCATCCACAATCGGAGCACATACTTCGATTAAGCCCGCGTGGCAGCGGTATTTTACTGTTTTACCTTTTGCCGCTTCCTCAATCCATGTACGGTCACAGTTCATACAGGCTTTGTATCCTTTTTTAAAGCTGCGAATATGACTGCAAAAATCACAGCAAGGTTGAGGATATTCAATGATAATGTTGGCGTCACGGTCAAATATCCCTACACGCTGACCGGTTACGGCGTAAAAGTCTTTGAGCAGCTGCTCCAGCTTAGCAATTTCATAAAGGTTTTTCATAAAAATCGTAAAAATACCATCCTGTGCTATTTTCTGTTTGGATTATACTATAAAAAGAAAAAAATGTACAGTATAATATTCAATAGAAGGAGGCAATTGTATGGAAGAATATTTTTTGCGATATACAAAAAGTGCGGAAAAATGGGAAGAAGCGCTGCCCTTGGGGAACGGCCGTCTTGGGGCGATGGTCTTTGGAAGAATAGGACAGGAAATTATTCGTTTAAATGAAGAATCCTTGTGGGAGGGAGAACCGCATGAATGGGATAACCCGGAAACGCGGGAACATTTGGAAGAAATTCGAAAGCTGATTTTTCAAGGCAATTATACGGATGCCATCGATAAGGCAAACCGATATCTGAAATGTTTGGATAACGGAAGTGACAATAAACTGTACGGCACTTTTCGAACAGCGGGAGATTTATTGATTATCGATCATGGGACGGAAGATGTTTTTTTAAAACGCGAGTTGGATTTAAAACATGGAATTTGTTCGGTGCAAACAAAAAAGACACTGCGTGAACACTTTACGTCATTAGCGGATCCGGTGCTTGTGAACCGGATTCAAAGCGACAACGGGGAAATCAATATGTCCGTTCGTTTTGATCCCGTCGGAGGCGGAAGCGGAGAGGAATATGCTCTTGCGCTGGAAGCCTGCGGAAAAAACAATCACTATACGGGGGAAAAGATTGAACGGGAACTTTCCGATGAGCCGTTTCACGGCATTCGTTTTCAGGAAGAAACCCTGATATTTTCCGAAAAACTGCCGGGAGAAAACTCTCTTTCTTGGGCATGCGCCGTCAGAATAGATACTGACGGCCGCAAAGAACAGCTTGCGGACGGGTATCACATCCGCCGGGCTGGATATGTGAATATTTATGTTTCGGTGTGTACATCGTTCGCGGATGAATTTTATGAGCAGAATGCTTTAAAAGCAGTAGCCGGAGCAGCTGACATAGGGTATGAGACACTGAAAAATGCTCATAGTTCTGCTTTTTGTGAAATGATGACCCGATCGGTGCTTTGTCTGGAGAGTAACCGGGCACTGCAGAAAATGGATACGGATGATCGGCTTGCCGCTGTTGCCGGCGGAGAAGAAGATCCGGGGTTTGCCGAATTGTACTTTAATTACGGAAAATATTTGCTGATCGCTTCTTCTGCGCCGGGGTGTAAGCTTCCGGCTAATTTGCAGGGAATATGGTCCAAGGATAATACGCCGCCGTGGAGCGCGGATTATCATACTAATATCAATTTACAAATGAACTATTGGCCTGCTGAGGTAACCGGACTTTCCGATTGCGCCAAGGCCTTGTTTGAATATATTGAATTTTTAAGCCGGCATGGGGAAAAAACATCAAGAATTATGTACGGATGCGGCGGATGGGTGGCACACCACGCCACCACTCCCTGGGGATTTACCGCGGCGGGAAATTCTCCTGCCTGGGGCTGCTTTGTAAACGGCGGCTCTTGGCTGTGTATGCACTTGTTTGAGCATTACCGCTATACGGGTGATGCCGCGTTTTTACGGAAATATTGGAAGGTAATCCGGAAAAGTGCGGAATTCTTTTTTGACTATCTTGTGCGGGATCCCCATACGGGATATTTGGTGACGTGTCCTTCCAATTCTCCCGAAAATTCCTTTGTGGATCCGCAAACCGGCAGGAAGGTAGGATTTTCAGCAGGGTGTACAATGGATAATCAAATTTTAACGGATTTGTTTTCGGGAATTTTGGAAACCGCGGAGGCCGCGGGAGAAAATGACAAAATATTTTTGCAAAAAATAAAGGATACTCTGAATTCAATTCCTCCTATGCGTATTGGCCGATACGGAAATATTATGGAATGGCAGCAGGATTATGAGGAAGTGGAACCCGGCCATCGGCATATTTCCCATCTGTATGGACTCTATCCCTCTGACCAGATTACTAAAGCAAAAACGCCCGAGCTTTATGAAGCGGCTCGAAAAACGATTGAGAGAAGACTTTCGTTCGGTGGAGGTCATACCGGGTGGAGCAGAGCGTGGATTATTAATTTTTATGCCCGCCTGCACGACGGGGCGGAAGCAGAACGTCAACTGAAGCTGTTATTTTCACAAAGTACGCTGCCGAATTTATTTGATAATCATCCGCCCTTTCAAATTGACGGTAATTTCGGCGGGTGTGCCGCGATTGCCGAGATGCTTTTAAACAGTGTTGACGATATTGAGTTTTTACCGGCATTACCTCCTTCGTGGAAAAACGGTTCTTTTTCCGGTTTCCGCGCGCGCGGGGGAAAAATGGTTTCCTGTCGTTGGCAAAACGGTCGGGTTGTGGAATCCAGCATAGAAGAAATAGAAAAAACACAGGGAATATGATAAAAAATATATATTGCTGTAAAAATACAATTGAGTGCTAATTTATATAAAGAATCTTCTATATTTAAGAGAAGAATCAAGATACAATATGGAAGAAGAAAATAAAATTTTTTATAAAAAATGGAGGAGGTTAAAACAGATGGCAAACAGAAAAATCGGTATTCGGCCGGTAATTGACGGACGCTGGGGAGGCGTGCGTGAAAGCTTGGAAAAACAGACGATGAACATGGCAAACGGAGCGAAGAAACTGATAGAGGAAAACTTGCGATATGCCGACGGAACGCCTGTGCAATGCGTGATTGGCTGTACTACCATCGGCGGCGGCGCCGAAGCGGCAAGAGTAGCGGAACAGTTTTCTCGGGAGGATGTATGCGCAACGCTTTCGGTTACTCCCTGCTGGTGTTACGGAAGCGAAACGATGGACCTTGATCCTATGACGATAAAAGCCGTATGGGGATTTAACGGAACGGAACGGCCGGGGGCGGTATATTTAGCCGCGGCAATGGCAGCGCACGCGCAGCGGGGACTTCCTGCTTTTGCAATTTACGGCCATGATGTTCAGGATAAAGATGATACGGCAATTCCTGAAGACGTAAAAGAAAAAATTCTTTCCTTTGCCCGGGGGGCGGTAGCGGTAGGAGCCATGCGCGGTAAAGCTTACATTAATTTTGGTTCTATTGCTATGGGTATCGCCGGTTCTTTCTGCGACGCTGACTTTTTTCAAAAATATTTAGGAATTCGCGCCGAATGGGTGGATGAAACGGAGATTCTCCGCCGTATGGCGTTGGAAATATACGATCAGGCGGAGTATGACAAAGCGCTGGCTTGGGTAAAGACGAACTGCCGTGAGGGCTTTGATAAGAACAAGGGAAAAAATCTTCCGGAAATTATTAAAAAAAGTAAGATTGTCGCTCCGGATAAAGATTGGGAGTTTGTTACCAAGATGGCTATTATTCTGAAGGATATTATGCACGGGAATAAAAAGCTGGATGCGCTTGGCTGGCATGAAGAGGCCTTAGGACGAAACGGAATTGCCGGCGGTTTTCAAGGACAGCGGATGTGGACTGATTGGCTGCCCAACGGTGATTTTGCCGAATCGATTCTGAATACGACCTTTGACTGGAACGGGAAGGGGGCACCTACGGTTTTAGCAACGGAAAATGATAACCTCAATGGCATAACCATGCTGTTTTTGAATCTGTTGACCGGAAAGGCACCGCTGTTTTCAGATGTGCGGACTTATTGGTCTCCTGAAGCCGTGAAACGTGTGACGGGAATAACGCTTGAAGGGTACGCGAAGAACGGGTTTATGCATTTGATTAATTCCGGCGCCACGGCACTGGACGCAACCGGTGCGGCGAAAGACGCAACCGGCGCGGGATGTATGAAGGAGTGGTGGAATATGACGGATACGGATATTTCCGCCTGTCTTGAAAACAGCGATTGGTGCAGGGCTGATTATGAGTATTTCCGCGGCGGCGGTTTTTCCAGTCACTTTAAAACGCTGGCGGAAATGCCGGTGACTATGGCAAGGCTTTGTCTGGTAGACGGTATCGGCCCCGTGATGCAAATTGCAGAAGGGTATACCTGTGTGCTGGATGAAAAAACACATGAATTGCTGGATAGACGTACCGATCCTACCTGGCCTACCACATGGTTCGCTCCCCGGCTTACGGGAAAGGGCGCGTTTACGGATGTGTATTCGGTAATGGCTAATTGGGGAGCAAATCACGGCGCATGGGTGCACGGCCATATCGGCAGTGAACTGATTACGCTTTGCAGTATGCTGCGGATTCCAGTAAGTATGCATAATATCGGCGAAGAGAAAATCTTCCGGCCGCAGTCTTGGGGGTTGATGGGTACGCAGGAGAAAGAGAGCGCTGATTTTGCGGCCTGCAAAAATTATGGGCCGATGTATCGATAAAGGGAATTTTGTTGAAGAGTATTGATAGAAAGGATTAAGAAAAATGAAAAAAATAATCAGTATTATAATGGCTCTTTTTGTTATGATATCTTATGCGTCCGCGATATTCACCGTTGCTGCAGAAGAGAATAAAGATGTTATTGTAAAGGTTATTATGAATGGTACTGCACAGTGTGTAGGTGATCATGGGAGTTGTCTTACTTTCGATGATAGTGATTTTAATAACGGCGTTTATAAAAAACAGATTACTATTACCAATACTTCGGAAATTACGTTAAAATGCAGACCATATTTGGTAAATGATTGGACGGATATCGGTACTGCGAGTGATTGGGCAAATCTTGCGCCGGAAGAAAGTAAAACATTTACGGTTGAACTTAAGCAGACGGATGCAAAAGCAGATGAGGAATATTTAACGAAAATCTGGTATAGAATCGGCGTTGTTGACACCTCGTGGCAAACAGTACCTGAGGGAACAGAGTTTTATATTCAGGCCGATGCAGAGGTTTTTGAATGGCTTAGTGATGGAGGAAATACGGTAACAGAAGCGGATGCACTTCCCCCTTTGGTTAAAGATGCTGTTGCTCTTAAAATTACAATGCTTGCTCAAACAAAAAACTGGAATTCCAATTATGCTGGAGATTTAAGTAAAAATATTGCGTTTACTGCTAATGATTTTGAAAACGGGCAGATGAAAAAGGAAATGATTGTATCCAATGCTTCAGATCACGATCTTTATTTACAAGTGCAGATTGAGAATTCTGCATGGCAAAGACTTGGCGGCAGCGATGGACTTATTTGTATTCCTGCACATACAGCAGAAACGGTGGATGTAATGCTGGAGGAAAGCAAGGTAAAAGAAGGGGATACATATCTTTCTGATTGCTGGTATCGGATCTTTGTACAAAGTGATAAAAATATTTCCACTGAAGTTGAACATATGGTAGCTCCGGGAACGGTATTTTATCTTCAGGGTGATAGTAGTTTTTTCAGCATGATTCATGAAACGGATGTGTATAGGGCAGAAGCAATTTGGGATGATACGGAAATTAAAAACAGTATTCAGCCTCCTGCACCCGCAAAAAAACCTGTGGCATTGAAAGCTGAAATGAAAGGAATAACAGAGGGAAATGATATTTCCAATTATATTGGAGCAAGTAAAAACAAAATTGCATTTTCTGCCGAAGATTTTGTACAAGGTATTGTTGCCAGAACTTTTACAGTAATTAATGCTTCGGAACAGGATATTTATTTAATGGCTACGGTTCAAAATTCCCAGTGGCAATCGATTAGTGAGCCCGGAGAACTTGTGAAAATTCCTGCATATGGTAGTGAAAAGATCAGTGTGTTGCTTAAAGAAGAAAGTACAATGGAAGACGGCATTTATTTAACGAATCTGTGGTATCGGTTTTTTGTTCAGTCCGCACCGATGATAAGCGCAAACACTGTAGTACCGGCTGGAACAGTAATTTATATTCAAGGGGACGAGGCGCTTTATGCAATGGCGGAGGATAATAATCGCTATACAACAACACTGCTGTATGATATTGCGGAAATAGAAGCTGTGCTTAATAAAAACGTGTCAGAGGAAATTACTGTGAATGCCGTGAAATATACGCTAAGCGAAGCATATGAGAATCAAAACCAAACATTGTATATTACCAACGGTTCGGCGACAGGAAGTATTACACAGGCAGATGTAAAAAATGGAACACTTACGAAAACTTTGCAGATAAGAAATTCCGGTAAAGAGGCTCTTTCTGTGCGCTTTTCCATGCAGCTTCTGCATGATAAGCAATGGAAAGCACCCGAAGAAGCGGAATATGTTCTACTTCAGCCTGGAGAAGCAAAGAATATTACATATTCTTGTCAATTAAAAGATGGTAAGATAGTCGTAGAAAATTCATTGTATGAGATTAGTGCACTCTTCCCGCGGTTTGATATTCAAAATGCCGAAGGCGGAAATAGTTTGCCAGAAGGAACGTCTATTACGGTTTCGGGCTTTCCGGTAGATTTTTTAATGACTGTGTCTTCCAGTAATGCAAAAATTTTAACGGAGGCTGTTTCTGACCCTAAGATAACGGGCGATATGTTGAACTGGTTTGTTTTCTGTTCAGGTATAATGGCTGCCGCAGTATTTGCAGTCATAGCAAAAAAGAGAAAGGAGTATTTTATGAAATGATATGGAAGAAAGTTTTAATACCGTTAGTGCTCTGTACTGTGACATCAGGAATATTTTCCAATTGTAGTCCTGCAACAGAGAAACCAACAACAGATGGCGAAGTGGTAGAAACTCCGGTACCGGTAGATATCGATGCTTCCAGTGTAGACGTTTTAGGAGAGACCTGGCGTGTTACCGAACTTACGTTTGAAAGTAATAAAGAGTATAATACGAAAAATGCCGAGCAATTTGACGTGGTTATGGATGCGAAATTTACCAATAAAAATTCCGGTACGACGCTTACAATTCCTGCTTTTTGGGATGGTGAAAATATCTTTCGTGTTCGTTTTGCTCCTACGCAGTACGGTATTTGGGAATATGAAACATTTTGTGATACGGATGCTTCTTTAAATGGAAGAACAGGAACAATTGGTGCTAATATATATAAAGGTGATTTGGATATTTATAAGCATGGCTTTGTAAAAACCAATGGCAGTAAATATTTTGTATATGATGACGGTACACCTTTTTTCTATTTGGGTGATACGCACTGGACAATGCTGACTGAGGAATTTGATAAGCCCGGTCCTCATGCCGGCAATACCGGTGCAAGCTCTCACTTTAAATATATTGTGGATAAGCGAGTCTCTCAGGGATTTACTGTTTACCAAAGTGAGCCTATCGGTGCACGATTTATATTAAATGATGGCTTTCAAAGTGCAGATATCCGGGGTTTTCAGCAAGCTGATCAATATTTTGATTATATTGCTCAAGCCGGGCTTGTACACGCTAATGCACAGTTTTTCTTTCCTAATACTATGAGTGACGAGCTTTGTATGGATGTAATTTATTTGGAAAAACTGGCACGCTACTGGGTAGCCCGATGGGGGGCTTATCCTGTAATGTGGACGCTGGCACAGGAGATTGATAATAATGATTTGCATAATTACACGTTTAATCCTTGGGTGAATATTGCTGAATATCTGCATAAATATGATGCTTACGGGCATCCACTTACAGGTCATCAGATTAATACCGGTATTACCACGGTTACTGGAAAAGGATGTCAATGGGGACCGGGGAAACCAGGAAAAGGACGGTCACTTTTTGCATCAAGTGAGGTGACTGAAAGAACGGGTCATAACTGGTATGCTGCCCAATGGTCACAAAAAGTGAATGAAATGACCAATTCTGATACTGTGCGGGATTACTGGGATTCTCCTAAAGTAGGTGTTGCTTACGAAATGAACTACTGTAATTTGTGGACAGATGATTTTGGTGCGCGTGTACAGGGATGGAGAGCTTATTTAAATGGCTTGTTTGGGTATGGTTACGGAGCTATTGATATCTGGTATTATAACAGCAGTTATGATATAGAAGAGGATTCCGTTAAGAGGGATGGAAGATCTACAATAACGGTGGCAGATAAAAAGAAAAAATGGTCCGAGGCTGTTGAATTTGAATCCGGATATCAAATGGGATATATGCGTTCTTTCTTTGAAAGTTTCGATTGGTGGGAGCTTGTACCAGATTTTAATAATGAGATTTCTTTTATACGAGAGAATGAAGAGGTACTTTATGACTGTGCTGCTAAAGGAAACGAAATTTATGTTATATACCTTTTTAGTGAAAGTAGCGTAAAAACTGGAATCATTGGCAATGTGGATTCTGAAGCAAGTTACACAATTCAATGGTTTAATCCTAGAACAGGGGAATTTTTACAGAAAACGGAAAATGTAAAGACTGATACTTTAGACAAGGACGGAAAGCCGGGAATTTTTCTGAGTGAAAAACCAGATACAGCGGATTGGGTTGTACTGGTAACGAAAAATTAAGGGGGTTTTATCGTGAAAAAAGTTATAATATTTATGTTTGCGCTTGTTTTATGTTGTTCCATTATAACATTTGCAGTGGAGAAACCGTCATTGAAATGTACGTTTGAAAAAGTTCCGGAAGGAAATGCTGGCTGGTTTCAGATTACACCAATTGCCGGTCCGTTGACGGCTGGCGATGAACTGAAAATTGTGATTTATAATGCCGGTGATACGGAATTTTCCTGTTTTGTATCTCTGAGAAATGCAGCATGGGAAAGGTTGGATGAGACAGATACTATCTTTATTTGGCCGCAGGAGAGCGAAGAATTTGTTCTTGAAGAAATTCCTGAGGATGCTTCTATGGCTTTATTAGAATTACGGTATATGTATGAAGGGATGCAGTTTTATATTCAGGGGCCGGAGAGTGCAGATTATGAAGCAACTATTAGTGGTCAAGGAGATGCAATTGTAGAAGGAGGATATTTTGGGGAAATAGAGAGTTTTCCGACAGAACTATCGACAGAAATACCAACGGAGATACCGGATGAAACACAGGCATTACCTACTAAAATGCCAGTAACGGCCGCACCTACAGAAGTTACAGCTACACTTGCTCCTACTGTAGTAAGCACAGAAGAACCGGGAAACCAAGAGAAAAGTTCTTTGACGTCATTTGTAATTGGAATCTCTGTGATAGTAGCACTTGCTGTAGCAGTAGGAATAATTCTTGTTGTAAAAAAGAAACAACAAAAGAATACGAAAAAATAAAAGGTATCGATAGATATCGCTACTGGCACTGCTTTAGGCGGTGTCAGTTTTTTTATACCTGCTGATACCCTCAATGGAGATAAGAGTCTCACAGAAAAAAATATGGTGCATATAATAAACTGATAGGGGGGATAGAATATGAAAGATTCTTGCAGGCTTACGGAACAGGCCAAACAATATCTTACAAAGTTTTATGAAATATTGGATAGAATGGTAGAAGAAATGACCTCCGCAGAATTGAAGGACAGCATTTCTTATAATTTTATTGTGCAAATGATTCCGCATCATCAAGCGGCAATTGCGATGGCAAAGAATATATTACTGTATACGCAAAATAAAAATGTGGAGAAGATTGCATGCAATATTATTTCCATACAGACAAAAAGTATTGAAGATATGCAGCATATTCTGCACCGGTGCAGTAAAGGCTGCAATCCTATAGATGATCTGCGTTTGTACCAGCGGAGGATGGATTCCATTATGCATTCTATGTTTTGCAAAATGGATCAGGCCCAGGAAACAAATAGGGTTGATGTTGATTTTATGTGCGAGATGATCCCGCATCATGAAGGGGCGATACAAATGGCCGAAAATACATTGAAATATGAGATATGCCCCGAATTGGTTCCCATTTTATGCGATATTATTTCTTCTCAGAAAAAGGGCGTCAGGGAGATGAAAATGCTTTTGCAGAGAACGGGCTGCACATAAAATACATAGGAAGAAATTTTGCTAAAAAGACCTGAGACAATATTTCTTTTGCCTTGCCGAAATAAACGGCAGGGCTTTTTATTTTCATTTTATGGAAATAGAAATAAAAATAGGTTTAAAAGTGGTTCAAAAAAATAGTGAGCGACAAAAAGGTGGACGAAAGTGGTCAAAAATATAAAAAAATACACCATTTTTTTATAAAAAGTGTTGCAAAGTGGGCAAAAAGGTGGTAGTATATAAACGTAATTCTCTGCATGGAGAGTATTTTAAAAAAAGGAGGTGTAGAAATGGCGCTTAGCGGCTTTTTAGGACAGTATGATATTACCATTGATGATAAAGGCCGCGTACGTATTCCGGCTAAGTATCGTTCGCAGCTGGGCGATGAGTTTATTATCGCCTGCGGTGAAAATGCCTGTTTGTCGATTTATCCGGTGGAAACATGGGAAAAATTCAAGCAGCAGATCAGCAGCCTTTCGGATTTGGACGAGCGTACGATAGAATTTAAGCGCAGGCTTTACACCAACGCTACCTGGGGGGAATTTGATTCTGCCGGCAGAGTATTGATTCCTGTGCGCTTTCGGGAATACGCGCAGTTAAAAAAAGAACTTGTTGCCTCCGGTGTGGATGACCATTTTGAAATATGGGATGCCGAAAACTGGGCGGCCGGGGAATATTCGTCGCTTGAGAGGCGCCGTGACCTTCAGAAAGAAATAGCGCAAAAGCTTTCAGGGGGAAATCATGGAGTTTAAGCATCAATCCGTATTATTGGAAAAAACGATAGAGATGATGAATATAAAGGACGGCGGAACCTATGTTGACGGCACTTTAGGAGGCGGCGGACATACCGAAGCGATCTTAAAGGCGGCGGACTGCCGTGTGATCGGTATTGACAGAGACAGTGACGCTTTAGCCGCTGCAAAGGAGCGGCTGCGCCCTTTTGATGGACGGGTCCAGTTCGTAAAAAGTAATTTCTGCGATATTGCGCAGGTATTGGACGATTTAAAAATAGAAAAAGTAGACGGCTGCGTATTGGATCTGGGAGTCAGTTCTTATCAGCTGGATACGGCCGAAAGAGGGTTTTCCTATAACCATAGCGCTCCGCTGGATATGCGGATGGATCAAAGTCAGTACATCAGTGCTTTTAATATAGTGAATGAATATTCTGAACGGGAACTTACCAGGATCATTCGAGATTACGGTGAAGAGCAATGGGCTTCAAGAATTGCCCAATATATTGTGGCTGAACGCAGCCGAGGATCGATTCAAACTACGGGTGAGTTGGTAGAAATTATAAAAAAAGCAATTCCAACCAGAGCTCGTCGGACAGGCCCGCATCCTGCCAAACGAACATTTCAGGCAATTCGTATTGAAGTCAATAATGAACTGGGGGTTTTAGAAAGTACAGTACGCGCGGTAAGTGATTGTTTGACTGTAGGCGGAAGAATGTGCGTGATTACTTTTCACAGCTTAGAAGACAGAATTGTCAAACATACGATGCAGAATCTTGCCAATCCGTGTACGTGCCCGCCTAAAATACCCGTATGTATTTGCGGCAAGGTGCCTACGGTAAAAGTGATATCCAAGGCTATTATTCCTACAAAAGAGGAAATGGAACAAAATCCGCGCTGCAAAAGTGCAAAGCTGCGGGTAATGGAACGGATAGAATCATAAATTGATAAAAAGGTGAATATAATGAGCAAGCAGAGAGCCGAAAAAACTAGATATCGCGTATACTACGGTGTGGACAGCAATGCTGCCCTGCAGCCGGAATATATTCCGCAGCAGCCTCGGCGCAAAGAGCGGACCGCGCCGAAAAAAAGTACGCATGCCAGAGAAAAGGCGCAGCATAAGGCGGAGGTTGCAAAATATACGGCATTGGTTATGCTGGTATTTTGCGTTGCTGCCATGGGCTTCTTAATTGTTTCACGAAATGCGAAGATATATAGTAATACCCAGCAGATCAGGGAACTTTCCAAACAAAAAAGCAATTTGGAGATCATGGTAAATACCGCGGAAAAAGATTTTTCTACCGGCAGTGAGTTAAACGCATATTTTGATATTGCACAGAATGAACTGAATTTGGTATATCCTGAAGAGAATCAGATTGTTACGGTGGTATGCGCGTCATCCGAAGAAGAAACGGCCTCTGAAACACAAGAGAGTATCGATATTTATGATACATTGCTGGATTGGTTCAGTTCTCTTGAGAGGAGGATAAAAAGTTGGGGGTAAAGGCGAACCGATACAAAAGCAGATTGTTAATAGTGTGCCTGGCTATGGTAACAGCGTTTTCTATCATAGTGGGCGCATTGTTTTACTGGCAGATTATTGCTGCTGACAGGCTTCAGCGCAAAGCTTTGGGTCAGTGGACAACAACTACTACAGTGGCGGCGTCAAGGGGAACAATTTATGATGCTAACGGTGAGGCGTTGGCAATCAGCGCGGCGTCGAAAACCTTGAATTCAAAACCCAAGAAAATCAGCCAATCCGGCTATTCGGCGGATACGATTACTACGGCTTTGGTTGCGCTTTTGGGAGAAGATTATTCCTATGAAACCATTTTTAAAAAAATTAATTATGACCCGGAAAACTCCGTAAATGAATATATCGTGGCCAGAAATTTGAATGAAGAGCAAATCGCTTATATTGAGTCGCTGAACATAGACGGACTTTATCTTGTGGATGATGTAAAAAGATATTATCCTAAAGGAGCATCATTGGTACAGGTGCTGGGAAGTGTGAATGTCGACGGCGTCGGAAGCGACGGCTTGGAATTGAAATATGATAAGTATCTGCGTGGCCTTACGGGAAAAATCCTTTCCTCTACAGATGTTTCTTCCGGACAGATTCCCGGAGGAGAGGAACGGTATATTGATGCTACCAACGGCGTAAATCTTACGCTCACCATTGATTATGCCATACAGTCCTTTGCTGAGAATGCTATGCGCAATTGTATTGAAACTACGAATGCCAAAAATGTAAAATGCATCGTAATGAATCCTCAAACAGGCGCCATTCTTGCTATGGTGAACCTGCCGGATTACGACCCCAATACCGCTACCAGTGAGGAGAAAGCAAATTATTCGCGTAACGGCTGCATTTTAGATACTTATGAGCCCGGATCTACCTTTAAAATGTTTACGCTTTCTGCCGCGTTGGAAGAAAAGAAAGTTGATCAGAATTCTACATTTTTTTGCAGCGGCTATCATATTGTAGACGGTGAAAAAATAAAATGCTGGAGAACGGTTCCTCACGGCAGTCAAACACTACAGGAGGCAATATGTAATTCCTGCAACCCTGCTTTCATGCAAATGGGCTTGGCACTTGGGCAAGAAACTTTATATGAGTATTTGTATAGCTTTGGCTTTAATACGACCACCGGCGTTGACTTTTCTGCCGATCAGGCCGGTATTCTTTTGGCCCCTAAATATGTAAAGAATACGGATCTTGCTCGAATTTCTTTCGGCCAATCCGTAGCGGTGACACCGCTGCAGCTAATTACGGCAGCTTGTGCGGTTATCAACGGAGGAATTCTATATCAGCCGTATTTTGTACAGTCCATGAGCGATGATGACGGAAAAACGCTGATTGAAAATGAACCTATTGAAGTACGCCGGGTAATCTCGCAGGAAACCAGTGATCTGATGCGTGAATTGCTTACCGGAGTTGTCGCGCAGGGCGGAGGTAAAAATGCTCAGGTCGAGGGCTATAATGTAGGCGGTAAAACAGGTACTGCGCAAAAATACCGTGACGGACAGATTGTAACGGGGGTGCATATCGGTTCTTTCTTTGGCTTCGCACCGGCGGAAGATCCGAAAGTAGCCGTACTGGTAACGGTAGATGAAGCTCAGGTATACAGTGATTACGGAAGTATTGTGGCAGCACCGTATGTAGGAGAAATTTTGGGTAAAGTGCTGCAATATATGCAAATTAAGCCCAATACAGAGGGTGAAAAGGAATATGTGGAGGTTCCCAATTTAGTGGGAAGTTCTTGCGAATATGCGGCCAATGCGTTGAAGGCCTTAGGACTGCAGATGGAACTGGAGGGCAGCGGAACGGTAATCTCGCAGGTGCCTGCCAGAGGAGAACAAGTGGAAAAATATAGTATTATAAAAGTAAAAGGCGATACTCCCGTGGATACTACCACGTATTACGGACTGGAATAAGAAGGTGAGTTTATGCTGCTGAAGGATATCATAGCACACGGCTATCAAGACATACAAGGAAATATTGAAAATATCTCGATTACAAAACTTACGATTGATTCCAGAAACTGCTGCAGAGGAACTTTATTTTTTGCTATTAACGGAACAAAAATCGATGGGCATACTTTTTTGCAAAGCGCCTATGAAAACGGAGCCGCGGCGGCTGTGGTAGAATATTTTGTGGATTGTCCTATTCCGCAGATTCTTGTTGAAAATTCTCGTGAGGCAATGGCGTTTTTCTCCGCCACATTTTATGGAAATCCTGCGGAAAAACTGAAAATGATCGGTGTTACCGGCACAAACGGAAAAACAACGGTTTCTTATATGATAAAAGCAATCGCTGCCGCGTGCGGAATTTCCTGCGGAGTGATCGGTACCAGTGGTATTTATTTAAACGATAAAAAGCTGGATATTAAAATTGCTACCAGTACCACACCGGATCCGATAGAATTACACTATATTTTAAACGAGTTGGTCAAAGGCGGTGCACAGTGGGCAGTGATGGAAGTCACCGCACACGCGCTGGATTTGCATAAAATAGACGGTATTGTTTTTGAGAGCGCCGGATTTACCAATTTGACGCAGGATCATTTGGATTATTTTATTACTATGGAAAAATATGCCGATGCCAAACGCAAATTTTTTAACAAAAAAAGCGCGAAATGCGGTATAATGAATATAGACGATGCTTTCGGGCGTGAATTATACCAAAACAGCAAGATGGAATGCCTGAGCTATTCTGCTTTGGAACAGGCGGATATCTCGGTGCGGAATATTGCTATCGGTCCGGCAGAAAGTACTTTCCGGCTGTTGATAAACGGAGAAGACTATTCGGTGCAGACGCATACCACAGGAATGTTTAATATCAGTAATGCGCTGTGCGCCGTTGGCTGCGCGCATGCCGCCGGTGTACCGGTTGAACAATGTGTAAGCGGGATTTCCTGTTTTACTTCTGTTGCCGGAAGATTTGAGGCTGTGGATACCGAGGAAAAGGGGATAAGCGTTATTGTGGATTACGCGCATACACCCGATGGACTTGAAAATATTCTTTCATCGATTGATGCGTTTAAAAAAGGAAAATTAATCTGCGTTTTCGGTTGCGGAGGCAACCGTGATGCGGCTAAACGTCCTATTATGGGCGAGGTGGCCGGAAAATTTAGTGATTATTGTGTTCTTACCAGCGATAATCCCCGATTTGAAGAACCGGAAGCGATCATCGATCAGATAGAGACGGGTATAAAAAAAACAAAATGTCCTTATACAAGAATTGCCGATAGACGTGAGGCTATCAGGTTGGCGCTTGATTATGCGAACAAAGGTGATATCATTGCGATATGCGGCAAGGGTGATGAAGATTATCAGGACATTAAAGGCCAAAAACATCACTTTTCCGACAGGGAAACCGTTGAGGAGCTTATTGGTCTTTAAGGAGGAAAAACAAGCATGAGCGCAAGTTTGATTTATTTAGTATATCCCTTTGCTTTGGCTTTTTTGATATGTTTAATTATCGGACCGTTGACGATAAAAATGATGCAAAAGCTAAAATTCGGCCAGCAGGTCCGCGATGACGGTCCGGCATCTCATTTGAAAAAGCAGAATGTGCCTACTATGGGCGGGATTATGATGGTGATATCTCTTTGCCTAACAGCCTTGATTTTTCGCTTTCAAGGCAGCGCGCTGGTCGCTGTGCTGGCGGTGTTGGGGTATGGAATTGTGGGCTTTTTAGATGATTTTATCAAAATCGTCAAAAAGCGTTCCTTAGGATTGCGCGCGTATCAAAAAATTATCGGACAGCTGGGAATCGCCGTGATTATAGCGCTGTATGCTTATAAAAATCCGAATATCGGCAGTGTGGTTTTTATTCCTTTTGCGGGTTTTGTGGATTTTGGAATTTGGTATGTTCCCTTCGCCGTGTTTGTAATTCTTGCTATGGTAAACGGTGCAAATCTTGCTGACGGCCTTGACGGGCTTGCCGCAAGAATGACGATGGTAGAGGGAATTACGCTGGCTGTTATCATCGGTACAGTCGCGTTGAATTCTCAAAGTGAAGCGCAGCAGGCGGATTTAAAATATACCGCGATGGTAGCAGCAGGCTTGGCCGGCGCCTGTATGGGATTTTTGCGCTATAATTCTTATCCGGCAAGAATTTTTATGGGGGATACGGGGTCTTTGGCTTTGGGCGGGGCTTTGGCTATTTCCGCTTTGTTTAGCCGAATGGCCGCGTTGCTGCCGGTTATGTGCGTCATGCTGGTGGCAAGCTGCGTTTCGGTCATTTTGCAGGTAGGTTCCTATAAGCTTCGCCATGGGAAAAGAATCTTTAAAATGGCGCCGCTGCATCATCATTATGAGCTTTTGGGTTACCATGAAACCACCGTTACGGCTATGTATACATTGATTACAATGGCTGCCTGTGCGTTAACTTTGATGATGATTTTTGAAATTCCGGCGTTTTGAGGTATAAGAATGAAAGATAAAAATGTTTTGGTTATCGGTATGGCGCGCAGCGGGATTGCCGCTGCACCGGTTTTAAAAAAGCTGGGCGCCCATGTGATTTTGAACGACAGTAAGTTCCGGGAACAATTGGAAGGCTTGGAGGTTTTGAAACAGGAGGATTACGATTGGCAGCTGGGCAAGGCGCCGGATTCGCTGGTGGATGAAGCGGATCTTATTGTGGTTTCTCCCAGTGTGCCGTTGAATCTTCCGTATGCATATAAGGCTCAGGAACAGGGAAAAGAGGTTATTGCCGAAATTGAACTGGGGTATCGACTCTGTCAAGGGATGACGGTCGCTATTACCGGCACCAACGGAAAAACTACAACAACTACGCTTACCGGAGAAATTTTTAAGAACGCTTCCCGCGGCTGCTTTGTGGTAGGAAATATCGGCGAACCCTATATTGCCCATGCGCTTGAGGCAAAACCCGAAGATGTAATGGTAACGGAGATCAGCAGTTATCAGTTAGAGGGAATTGTACGCTTTCACCCCAAAGCCGCGGCATTGCTGAATATTACGGAAGATCATATGATTCGGCATAAAACAATGGAAAATTATATCGCGGCAAAGCTACGCGTATTTGAAAATCAAACATCGGAAGATTTTTCGGTACTGAATTATGATGATGAAACGGTCAGAGCTCTTGCTGACCGTATAAAAGGAACCGTTTTATTTTTCTCACGCAAGGTATCGTTAAAAGAAGGTGTTTTTGTAAAGGACGGCAATATTGTGTTTGCCTTAAACGGAGATCAGCAGATTGTTTGTCCGGTGGAGGAAATTCGGATTAAAGGCCCCCATAATTTAGAAAATGCGCTTGCGGCTACGGCCTTGACAATGCTTTGCGGTGTAAATGCACAGACCGTTGCGTATACTTTAAAGAATTTTGCCGGCGTGGAACATCGTATTGAAACGGTGTGTACAAAAGACGGTGTGACCTATATCAATGATTCCAAGGGCACAAATCCGGATTCTACAGTTAAGGCGATAGAAACCATGACGAAGCCTACGGTGTTGATTTTAGGCGGTTATGATAAAGGCGGAAGTTTTGATGCGCTGTTTCGGGCGTTTACCGATTCTATCAGGTATACGATATTTATAGGCGCTACCGCAAAAAAACTGAAGGAAACGGCGGAAAAATACGGATGGAAGAATTATACCCTTGTTGAGGGAAGCTTTGAAGACGGAGTAAAAGCGGCGCGGGATGCAGCGCAAAACGGTTGGAATGTTTTGCTTTCACCGGCCTGTGCCAGCTTTGATATGTTTAAGGATTTTGAAGAGCGCGGAAGAGTATTTAAGGAAATCGTAAATAAATTTTAAGGGGCGCGCATATGGCAAACAGAGCAAAGAAAAAGATGGTTCGCAAGGGCATTTGTCTTCCGCTTATGCTTGTTACAATTATACTCACTTGCATAGGCCTTATTATGGTGCTCAGCAGTTCATACAACAGCATCTTGTTAAAATCCAGTGATGCTTCTTATTGGAGCTCTTTTAAAACGCAGGCAGCCGTAGCGGTAGCGGGAATTATTTGCATGTTCTTTATTGCAAGGATGGATTATCACTTTTTTGCAAAACCTACCGTGTTGGTTACCGGGTTTATTGTTTCCTGTGTGCTGCTGATCGCGGTGTTTTTCTTTCCGGATGTATATGACGCGCATCGCTGGATCGAAATCGGAAGCCTTACGCTGCAGCCATCGGAAATCGCTAAATTCATGGGTGTGTTTTATGCGGCGTATTATACATCAAAAAAGAAATGGTGGTATCGCAGCTTTAGAGATTGGGCAGGTCTGCTGCTGCCGATTGCAATGATTGCCGGATTGATTATTATTGAACCGGATCTTTCTACTACGATGACTTTTTTAGCTTCGGTAGTGGTTATTATGTTTGTGTCGGGAATGCAATGGAAATGGCTGGTGGGCGCGATCGGCGCCATTGGCATGCTGATACCGATTATGATTGCTACGGTTGGATATCAAAGCCGCCGGTTTGACGCTTGGCTGCATGCCTGGGATGACCCGAAGGACGTAGGCTTCCAGATTGTGCAGTCGCTTTATGCCATCGGTGATGGGGGCATGTTCGGCGTGGGCCTTGGCAACAGTAAGCAAAAAATTACACATCTGCCGATGAGTGATACGGATTATATTTTTTCAATTGTGTGTGAAGAATTCGGTTTTGTAGGGGCAACAATTGTTATTGGACTATATGTAGCGTTTGCTTTCTTTGGTATTAAGATTGCTATGGAAGCTTCTGATAGTTATGGAGCCTACTTGGCTGCGGGAATTACTTCGCTGATTGTACTGCAGGCCTTTATCAATATGGGTGTTGCAACTAATGTACTGCCTTCCACGGGAATTACGCTGCCGTTTATTTCAAAGGGAGCTTCCTCTCTGGGAGTTATGCTTTGCGCTACCGGCGCGCTGCTCAGCGTTTCGGCTTATAAGCCGCGGGCGCCTATCGACAGTAACTGACATGTCGCATCCTGCATATATTAAAATAAAGATTGTTTTAATATATGGGGTGTAAATATGAAAAAAATAGTGATTTGCGGTGGGAACCCTTTACATGGAGAAATAACTGTTCACAGCGCTAAAAATTCATTATTGCCGATATTAGCAGCGGTTGTGCTTTCCCAAAGCGAAGTAACGCTGACAGAGTGTCCGCCGCTGAGCGATGTTTTAACGATGCTGGAGCTTTTAGAAGATATAGGCTGCCGGTGCAGTTTCGGACAGGGTACCGTACATATTGATCCCTCCGGAATTAACAATTACAAAATGAATGATCGATTGATGCATCTGCTGCGCTCTTCTATTTTTATTTTGGGACCTTTGGTTGCGCGAATGGGGCGGGCAGAACTGGGATATCCCGGCGGCTGCGATATCGGTATACGGCCTATTGATCTTCATTTAAAGGGACTTCGGGATCTTGGCGTTAAAGTACAGGAGGAAAACGGACATATTATTTGTACTTGCTCCAAATTAAAGGGCGGCGAGGTGTATTTGGACTACCCCAGCGTAGGGGCGACGGAAAATATTATGATGGCGGCAGCGTTGGCTGAGGGCGCCACTATTATTACCAATGCGGCAAAGGAGCCGGAGATTGTTGATCTGCAGAATTTTATTAACAAAATGGGCGGACGCATCAGCGGTGCGGGAACCGGAAAAATTGTGATACATGGTACCCCTGAGCTTAACGGGTGCACCTACAAAGCGATGCCGGATCGAATTGTTACCGGTACGTATATGATCGCTGCGGCTATTACCGGCGGAGAAATTTTTATAAAAAACGCGTTTAAGGAACATGTATCGGTATTGATCGGTAAGTTAAAGGACGGCGGATGTGAAATTTATGAGAAGGACGGCGGCCTTGTGGTAAAAGGAATTGACAGACTATGTTCTTCGCATATGATTGAAACAATGCCGTATCCGGGCTTTCCTACCGATTTACAGTCCCCGATGATGGCATTGCAGACGGTGGCGAAGGGAACCTGCGTTTTGGTGGAAAACGTATTTGAAAACCGATTCCGTCTTGCGGGTGAACTAAAAAAAATGGGTGCCGATATTACCGTTAAGGATCGAATGGCGATTATCCGCGGAGTTGACGAGCTGACCGGCACAACGGTATACACGCATGATTTGCGCGGCGGAGCGGCACTTGTGCTGGCGGGATTGCGGGCAAAAGGAACTACAATTATTAAAGATGAAGGTCTTATTGACCGGGGGTATTTTGAACTGGAAAAACAACTGCAAAAACTTGGCGGAGATATTACGTTAGCGGAGGAATAAAAATGGCCAAAAGAAGGAAAGAAAATTACGGACCAAGCCCGATACTGTTATGGATACTGGTATTGGTGTTGATCGTTGTAATCTTTTTCCTGATTAACAGCGCGCTTTTTAACGTAACCAGCATTACCGTGTATGGCGCGCAACGGTTTTCCGCGCAGGAAATTATTACTGCCAGCGGTATTACTTATGATACAAATATTATATATGTGGATGAAGAGAGCGCCCGGCAGGGAATCGAGCAAAATCCCTATTTGCGTGTGGATGATATTAAGCGTACATTCCCTACCGGGGTAGAAATATATGTTACCGAACGTACGCCGATAGCGCAAATTGCTACGGTAAACGGTTATTATGTTATTGATAAAGAGGGCGTTGCTTTAGGATTGAATGAGATCGCGGATGATCGTTTAATCAGTATTTTGAATATGGCTATTATAGAACCGCAGCTGGGCAGTACGCTTGTTACCGAAAATACCGAAAAGCTTGACGCGGTGGCAAAAGTTCTTACTGCCGCCGAAAAATATGAATTACTGCAGAAAATAAAAAGTATCGATGTTTCGGATCCGGTAAAAATAGTGCTTGAATATGAAGGCGATATTACGGTAAAAATTACCGACGGCGATTCTGCTGATTTAAAGCTTTCCCGTCTGGAAAGCGCGGTTGCCGCCGCGGGGGACAAGCTTTCTGCCGGAGCTGTACTGAATATGGAGAATGAAGGTGGATATTATATCAGCCAATAATGGCTAAAAAGAGGAAAATAGATGCCGAATACACATATTTTTTTATAAAAAAGACAAAAAATGCGTTTTTATTAAAAAAACGCTTTAACTTTTTTTGTTTTTCTGTTATTATATATGAGAGATATATTATATATCTCTAAATTTGGAGGTCACCTAATGAGGCAGATTTCAACGGTTATTGAAATAGGCACGAGTAAGGTTGTTTCTATAATAAGCGAAAACGGACAGTATGATGACACGCATATTTTAGGCAGTGCGTCTGTTCCGTACGCAGGTTATAAAAGAAGAAGATGGGTGGACAAGCATGCGCTGGAGCCGGCGATTGTAACTGCCTTGCATGAGGCGGAAAAAAAAGCCGGAAGAAAGTGTAAATCGGTTCATATAGGGATTCCGGCTGATTTTATAAAGGTAATATGCCGAAAAACCGAGTTGGTGCTTCCTAAACATAAAATACTTACTCAGGCAGATATTACACAATTGTATCATGCGGGAAAAAGTAAACTGAATGTGCCCAAGGAATATACGGTCATTCATCGGTGCCCGGTAATCTTCTTGCTGGATGACGCCCGGCGAACCATGGAACCCGTGGGACAAAATGCTGTAAAAATCAGCGCTGTGGTTTCTTATGTTTTGGCGGAAAAATGGTTTTGCTCCGGCGTAAAACAATTGCTTTTGCAAAACGGATATTATTCCAGTACGTTTATTGCCGCGTCTTATGCCGAGGCTATGCGCTTTATTCCCCAGGAGAAGCGCGATCACGGCGCGGTGATGATTGATATTGGCAATACTTCCTGCTGTGTAATGATTGCGCGGGGCGATGGACTTATTTTCCACCGTATTTTGCCTTTCGGGGGCGCGAATATTACCGGAGATTTGGCCAAAGTATTTAATATTAGAACCGATTTGGCCGAGGAATTAAAAAAAAGATCCATTTACGGCCTTTCTCTTGGAGAAGACGATTTTTATGAGGTCTGTGATAAAGAAACTTATAAGTTTCAACGGTTTTCTGCGCAGGAAACGCAGGAGATTATTGAAGCCCGTTTAAGTGAAATGTTGAATGTTATTGTAAAAACATTGGATAAAAGCGGATGCAGTCTGCCTCAGTATGTTCCTGTTTATCTTACGGGGGGAACGGCATCCATGCGGGGAATGCGTGAGTTTGTACAAAAATATACGGATCATAGTACAAGCATTGTGCAGCCGCAGTCAACTTGTTTCAATCAGCCGTGTTATTCTTCGGCGCTGGCGGTTATGGATATGGCGCTTGAGGCTGAAATTGATGATGAACCTGGCTTTTTTGAAAATTTTAAAAATATATTTGACAGATAAGTTCTTGAAAGGGGAATTTTGTTATGGAATTTGATCTTGATATGGGCGGCTTTGCTCAGCTTAAGGTTGTAGGGGTAGGCGGAGCCGGAGATAATGCCGTTGACAGAATGATTGCGGCAGGCTTGACCGGTGTTGAATATATCGCTATCAATACCGACCGTCAGGCATTGCAGCGTTCAAAAGCGAATAAGAAATTGCAGATTGGTGAAAAAATCACAAAAGGTCTTGGCGCCGGCGCGAATCCCGAAATCGGGAAAAAAGCGGCGGAGGAAAGCCGTGACGATATTATGGATCAGTTAAGAGGCGCGGATATGGTGTTTGTTACCGCCGGCATGGGCGGCGGCACGGGAACGGGAGCGGCTCCGGTTGTGGCTGAGGTAGCCAAGGAAATGGGCATGCTTACCGTTGGTGTTGTAACGTATCCGTTTATGTTTGAAGGCAGAACTCGTTCCGGCAATGCCGATAAGGGAATTGCTGAACTGAAAGCCGGGGTGGACAGCCTTATTATCATTCCCAATGATAAGCTTTTGCAGGTAGTGGGAAAGGGAACGTCTATGACGGAGGCTTTCCGTCAGGCGGATGAAGTGCTGCGTCAGGGTGTTGCCGGTATTTCGGAGCTGATTACTCGCCATAATATGATTAACCTTGACTTTGCCGATGTTCGCGCTATTATGAAAGATAAGGGTATTGCGCATATGGGTATTGGTATCGGCACCGGAGAAAACCGTGCGATTGACGCGGCTAAGCATGCCATATCCAGTCCCCTTTTGGATACTACGATCGCCGGTGCGACCGGTGTGCTGCTTAATGTTACCGGCGGAGCAAGTCTTTCGCTTAATGAAATCAACGAAGCGGCTTACCTGGTGCATGAGGCGGTATCGCCTGACGCGAATATTATCTTTGGTGCCGGCATTGACGAAAGCCTTGATGATGAAGTTCGTATTACGATTATTGCTACCGGGTTTGAAAAAAAGGATCCTCGCGCGGCTAAGCCCCAGCGCATGACGGAACGCGTTATTCGTGCGGAAGAACCGGCAAGGGAAATACCGGCCGATGAAGAAGAGGATGGCCTTGTTATGACGAATTTTGAACCGAAGACTACCCGTGAAAATGCGGAACAATCTTTTGTTCGTATGCAAAAGCCTCGTTTTGAAACGCAAGAGGATGATGATGAAATTTTTGTTCCCCGCAGGGAAGAGCGTCCCCGCCGTCAGGAGGAGCCGGAGGAACAGCCCAAGAGAAGCGGTTTCTTTTCTTCCTTTAGAAATAACGATGATCAGCAGGACGATTATGATGATATTGATTTTGATATGCCTGCGATTACCAGAAGACACCGTAGGGATCAGTAAAATTTATTCTTAACCGGTTCATGTTTTGTTGAATTAAATAAAAGTTTTTCCTTGGAAGAAGCTGCATAAAGAAAGCAGCTTCTTCTTTTGTAATCAAAAGGAGTGGGCGAAAAGGAAAGTATTACGGAGAAACGGAAAAAATGCTTTTTTCTTTGGGAGGTATAATGAATTTTAGGGAAAAGAAATCGTTCGTGCCAAACAGATTTGCAGCTTTTTTTATGGAATATTATCAATTCAAAATTTGGAAAAATTTATGCCCCGAAAGGGCTTTTTAAAAGATGTTTTCGCCTTACAAAATCGTAGC
>CAJKLB010000023.1 GCA_905200615.1 uncultured Selenomonadales bacterium
CAATATATTATTATAAAATTCACAACTTATTCACAAAAAAATCAGCCGGTTTCGACTGATTTTTTGTATACTAAAATTAATTGTCCTGCAACATGCGTTGTCGGATTTCCTCCGCAATGCGTTGCTTCTCCTCTTTACTGTTTGCCTCACCGTTAAAAAGAATGCCAGGATAAATCGTCAGCGTCTTTTTTGCTTTATCGGCATATACAGGATAAAAGGTTACGCACCGCCCCGTTTTTTTATAAAACACCGTGCCGATATGAACAAAACCGGTAAAAAAATCCGAAACGGAGCCGTCGGTCTTATATTTTCCGTCACTCTCTTTTCCCGGATTTTCCGGAAATACCAGCACATTATCCTTTAACAGCGCTTCTGCCGAAAGCGTGAAGGTTTTTGCCAGATCTTTTAAGCTGTCCCGATAGACGGGAATGCTGTTCATATCCGAAAACACCCGGCTGATAAACGCAGCGCAAATATGGGTAAGCAGTCTTTTCGCCCCTTTAGTCATCCAGCGGATATTTTCAAAAGTACCATGATAGATATGCGCAAAGCATTTTTCTTTATTGACCATGCGTTCATCCACCCAAGGTCTGAAATACACCGGCATAAATACCGAAAGCGCCACCGGTCCGTAAAATTCCCCGTGATTGGCCACAAATACCGCCGGCTCCTCGGTAATATTTTCCGCCCCGATTACGCGATGACGCATACAGAGTTTTAAGCTATAAACAATCAGCCGAATATAAAGAGGCCAACGTTTAAGCTGTTTATCATGTACGGTTTTCCCTGCCATTTTTTCTGTCCTCATTTGCTTAATATGAACACATTATATCACAAAAGGAACAAATAAGCGCTATTTTTTTAAGGTTTTCATCAGTTGATCCAATTTACTGCGCTGCTGACTGTTCAGCATCGGCGCAATTTGGGACGCGATACTGTCAATTTTTTTATTATCCAGCGTTCCGTCTCTTTTTCCCTTTTCTACCGCTCCTGAAAGATCGCGCAAAATTTCGTTTTCACTTTTTCCTTCATATTTTTTTGCCATTCCTTTTAATTGTTCAAACTGCATTCTTTGCTGGGGGTTTAAATCTTTTTCGCTGGGAATGTTTTGTGTTGCTCCCGTTGTTTGTTTACTTCCGCGCAATGTACGTTTCATTGATCTCATCACCTCATTATAATCTATGCACAAAAACAAAAAATGTGCATATTTATATTATGTGGCGGATTTTACAAAGAGGTGATGATATGAACGATTTAATGCCGTTGCTCATGATTATGGCGCTAACCAATAAAAAAGGCTTCAACAGTATAAAAAACGCCATTGAAGCCGCCGATAGCTTTAATTCAAAAATCAATAATTTCGGCAATATTTTTTCCATGCTTCCCTCCCTTATGAATGGAATGACCGCACTGGGCAATACCGCAGCGCCGCCTTCACAAGGAGCACAAAACAATAATACCAGTCAATACATCGATACCTTAAAGGACGTGATCGCGCAGGCCGCCGGAGCCAAAAGAAATTTCTGAAAAAAACAAATGAAGATCAGCTCCGTCAAGCTTTATAATATCTTCCGGATTATGCGTAACCACAAGGACAATACGCTCTTTTGCCAAACTTTTGATTTCCTCGCGAACAATATCCGCATTTGCTTCGTCAAGCCCGCGAAAGGGCTCATCAAGCATCAGGATGTTACCGTCATACGCGAAACATCTGGCTAAAGCGCACCGTCGCCGCATTCCGCCGCTGAGCTCACCCGGCAGCTTGCCGGCAGCTTCTTGCAATCTGAATTTTTTCAGATAATACTCCGTGCGTTCAAAATGGTCTTTCAGCACCAATCGTACATTTTCCAATGCATTCATCCACGGTAAAAGTCTATCTTCCTGAAAAAGATAACTGATTCTGCCGTCA
Organism: uncultured Selenomonadales bacterium; assembly: GCA_905200615.1. Taxonomy (GTDB): domain Bacteria; phylum Bacillota; class Clostridia; order Christensenellales; family QALW01; genus UMGS1322. Next base: position 1,910 of record CAJKLB010000023.1, read on the forward strand.
GCAGATATCCTGCCGCTATAGGGTATTAATCCGGCTATCGCATTTAAGAGAGTGCTTTTCCCGATACCTGAAGGACCGGTAATACAATATACGCCGTTTTGTGTGAGTTCAAAATTGACATCACACAAAACGGTTTTTTCAAATTTTACCGTAAGCTGTTCTACTCGGATCATTTTTCCCCCGTCAACGTAACCTTTTTACCTATTTTTGCAAAACCCCATTTCATCGCGCTTTCCAAACACAAACTGATCACAATAACCACTGCCGTCCAAGCAAATACATCCTGCGTATCCAAAAGATTTTTCGCCTGATATAAATTTGCACCGATTGAATTCTTCGGCTGGCACAAAACCTCCGCCGCAATGCCCGCTTTCCATACCAGTCCGGCCGCTGTATAAGCTGCTGATGTAAAATAAGGCAATATCATGGGGATATAAAGATATTTTATCTTTTTTATATAAGAGAGATCATATACTTTTGCAAACTGAAGATACTCTCGATCCATGTTGTTGATCCCGGTTGTAATATTTCCCCATAAAATCGGCGTTACCATCAGCATAGCAATAAAAACAGGAATTTGATCGCGCCGCAGCCAGATCCATGCCAGCATAATAAAAGAAGCTACCGGCGTGGTCTTAATAATAACCTTTAAAGGAGAAAGAATATCTGAGGTTATTTTGTTGCTGCAGCTAATACCCAACAGGATTCCCAACAGAATCCCCGCTGTAAACCCCAGAAAAATTCTTCCGATACTGGAAAACACTGTATACCAGAATTCTGTTTTGCCGGCCAGTACAAAAAGTCTTTTCAACACCGCAAGCGGCGCGGCTACAAAAATTTCATTTGCTACAATCCAGTATATCAATTGCCAAATAAAAAGCCATAGTACCGCAATGCCGATATTTTTTATAAGTTTGCCGGCGATTTTATTTTGTATAATAGAAATCTTCACCCGGTATTGCTCCTCCTACTGATGAAGCGTTATTTTCAAAAAGGATTTGAATAAACGGTATGGTTTTATTTTTCATTTCTTCATTGATAACGGTTACCATATTGCAGTTAGGAATTGCTGCCTCTGCAATTTCCGCCGAAGGTACAATTCCGTATTCGGCAATAATCCCCGCCGCTTCTTTCGGATTTGCATTAACATATTCCACTGACGCCGTATACTCCTCTACAAACTTATCCAGCGCCTCTTTATTGTTTTGGGCAAACTCCGTCCTTACGGCAAGGCAACCCATGGAGAATAGAATTTCACCGTTACAGGCCGCGTCCCAAGCGGCATTAAAATCCACCGCGATTCGGAATCCCGCGTCTTTTGCAAGAAGAGTGGATACATACGGTTCGGGAATCAGAATAATATCCGCCTTTCCTGCCAGTGCCTGCGCAACCAATTCATCATGCGTAGCAAAGTATTCAACTTCGCATTGAATATTATTCTTCTCCAACACATAATTCAGTGCATATTCAGGTGTAGAAGCCTGACCTGAAGAACAAATTTTTTTGCCGGCCAAATCATTGATGGAATGCACTGTATCCCCTTTCTCAAGCACATAGAGAACACCGAGCGTATTGAGCGCCAGAAGCTTAACGCCGCCTTTGGTCTTATTGTAAAGTGTTGCCGCTAAATTGGTAGGAACCGCCGCGATATCCAATTCTCCGTTAATAAGCAGCCCCGTAATATCGGTAGGCGCGCTAAAGAGCTCCACCTGATAATGATTGGCTGTAATCCCGTTTTCAGAATCCTTCATAAGCTTTGAAATGCCCATTCCCGTGGGCCCTTTGAGCGCACCGATTTTTATATCAACCCCTGTGTATTCTGTTGCCTGTACAACGGGTGTTTCCGTAGGTTCCGGCATTCCTTGTCCGCTGCCGCAGCCGGCAAAAGTTATCAGTAATACAAATATTGCGCAAAAAATACTTACCGTCTTTTTCATAATTCAACCTCTTCGTTTTTATAATTTTTTGATGTAAGAACGCTTTTTACATTTACATTCTCAAGTCTTCCCAGCTTACCGGTCAATGCCCCGATTTGATCATTTGTACCGTCAACAATAATAGAAATCACGCAAACTCCCCGTTTTTGATAGGGAAGACCCATTCTTCCTATAATGATATCCCCAAATTGGCTCAATATGCGGTTAACATCTGCCGCCGATTGCTTGGGATCCTCCACAACAATACCTACAATACCGATTCTGTGTTCCATTTTCCCTCCTAAATAAAAAATCTCTTTGCCGTACAACAGCAAAGAGATTCCATAATTTTTCTTCTTTACCTAAGCGCAGCGCGCGGCCTTGCTTTCAGATACGGCTTTTATAAAATCTCTGCATCAGAATACAGCTCCTTTGCTTCGACAAGTTTAGTATATCGTTTTTTTTCTAATTTGTCAACAAGTCTATCGCTTTTTGCAGCTGCAAATCATTGTTTTCCGTACGCAGCCAATACTTTTGCGTAAGTTCATCCGAAAGTTCCACTTCATAATCCGGTGTAAGTCCGATTCCGTGAATACATTCACCGCTGGGAAGATAATATTTTGCCGTAGTAAGCTTAAACATCCCGCCGTTATCTAAAGGATAATTCGTTTGCATAATACCTTTACCGAAGCTTTTGGTCCCCACAAGAACCGCGCCGCCCATATCCCGCAGCGCACCGGCCAAGGCTTCAGAAGCGCTGGCTGAACTTCCGTTAATCAGTACGGCAACAGGTTTATCAATAAAATCGGCATCGGAGGTACAAGATTGTATTTTTTGCCCGTCTCTGCGCAGTGCATAAAAGGTTTCTCCCTCCGGCAGCATGATATCCGCGATCTGCTCAAAAATAGAAAGTTCTCCGCCGCTGTTTTCTCTTAAATCAATAATAATTCCCTCATAACCGCCGGCTTTGCCATACTCTATCGCTTCTTCAAAATACTCTACGGCATTTCCGTGAAAAGAAAAAATCGCAATGTATAAAATCTTGGTATCTCCAATAAAAGAGTACTCCGTCATTTGCCTTTGTCCGTCAGCCCGCACCAAGCAAAAAGCAAGTTCTCTGCCTTCTCTTTCTACCGTCACCGTTACTTCTGTTCCGGTCTCTCCTTTTACCAAAGCAACAACCTCTTCCAAAGTTTTTCCCCGAACATCCGTACCGTCAACCGCTATGATTTTATCGCATTTTTTTATCCCTGCCGTATCGGCGGGAAGCCCTTTAAACACCGAGGTAACAATGATATCTTCCCCATCTTTGTAAACATTGGCTCCGATGCTTCCCTCTACCGTACCGGAGGAGGAGTCCAGATACGCCGCCAGCTCTTCCGGTGTAAAATAGTAAGCATAATCATCCCCGAGGCTGGCCGCGATTCCCTTTAAAGCATAGTCAACCGAAAAATTTTCATCATGCTCTTCTATCGCATAATGATCCACAATATACAGCGCCTCATTCAGCGCTCTGATTTGCTCAGAGGTAAGACCGGCATCAGAAAAAAGCCGTCCCGTATAACGATATTCCTGTATAGCAAAACCACCGCAAAGGCCCACGGCAAAGATTATCAAAATGGCTATCAAACTAAGAGAATATCTTTTTTTACTCATTTTAACCCCTACTTTAAAAGTTTGTTGGCCGCTATATAAATGCGCAGCGCAACCGCTTCATCAAAATTTCTCATATTAAATCCGGTTTCTTTTTGAATTCGATCCAAACGATATATCAACGTATTCCGATGCAGATAACAATACCTTGCCGTTTCACTGATATTCAGATTATGCCTGAAAAATTCCTGAGCAAGATCGATTGTTTCACTGTCAAGCACCCGATTGATGAATTCCGATTTTTTCTTCAGTTCCTCTAATGCTTCTTCGGGCAGCTCCGAAATAATAAGTTCTGGTAAAACATTTGAAAAGTACCATACGCCCCCGCTGTAAGAAATCTTTTTTCCCACCCGTATCGCCGAAAGTGCCTGTTCAAAAGCGTTGGAAAGTTCCGCGGCACAATCGCAGACGCAACTGATGCCCATATTGAAATCGGTATTCAGTTCCGTGAAAGTAGCGCTGACAGCGCCGGCCATTTCCTGTACATCGTTATCATTTTCAGGATAAATTACAGCAATTCGATATCCGTCAAGACCGATGACGGAAACATCGGCATCGGCAAAAAGTTCTTCAAACGCATTGATATAAAAAGAAATATCCTCCTGCAGTTCCGAAACAATCACACGCCGCGCGGTTTCATACGAAAACTCATATTTGCGGCATAATTCTTTTATGCTGTTTCCCGCAACGCCGTACAAAAGTTTTTTCATAAACTCTCCGCGGCTGACTCTATGATTTTCCTTTTCCGGTTCTGCAAAACCCGCTAAAACTTTTGCATCAGCCGAAATAACCGATATATTTCCATCCGAAAGCAAAGAAAACAAACAATCATTTTCTATAAGCGGAAATTCCGCCTGCATAATATGAGCGGGCAATCTACTAAAAAGTGTATGATCACCGGCGATTTTTATTCCGTTTTTATCATATATAGCGGTTTTCATCTGTTAATCACCGTAAATATTGTATCATATTTTACCGCATTTTAAAAGTGAAATATTAGTGTAATGTATATTCTCTGCTCTTTTCCCCTTGTAATATCTGGCCCGAAACGAAAACCGTCTTATGCTCGGGAATCACATAATATACGCTGTCCTCCGTGTATCCGGTATCCTTTAAGTAAGCGGTTTTTCCTTCCTCCGCGCTCACCTTTCCCAAAAGTACTTCCCCGCTTTCATTTTTTCTGTATACGCAATAATTTACATAGGACTGTGCCGCTGTTACGGAGATTTCCACGTTTCGTAATTCATCAAACTGTACCTCTACCGCTAAAGGCTGCAAGGGCTTAGCCCAATACTGCGAGGCTGCCTGCGGTTCCGTCCCGGCAACAAAATATTCTTCTAAAACATTGTTCTTTTCGGTATACTCGGTAGCAAGACAAATTGCTCCGCTCTTTTGAAGCGTATAGGTATCTATTCTCGCCATGACAACCGATTCCGGTTTTTCAAAAGGAGTATATCCATATTGCGTAATAAGCTGCTGAAAAATCTCTGCCGATACTTTGGCGGGAAAAGAACCTCCCGTTACGGTTTCAGACAAAAAATGCTGTGCGTCGGTTCGGTCATAGCCCATCCATACGCATACCGTATAATCTTTTGTATAGGCGCTGCACCAAGCATCGGAATAACCGATATCATTATAGCCTACGGTACCCGTTTTACAGGCGATGTCATAACCGATAGTACTCAAAGCGTTGGTACGCTGCTGAGAAACGTCGCACAAGATATCCGTAATCAGAAAAGCCGTACTGTCTTTTAATACCGAAGAATCTTTTTCCTGATGTTCATAAAGCACATTGCCGTCACTATCGCATATTTTCTCGATACACCAACCTTTTTGAAAAAATCCGCCGGTTGCAAATGTACGGTAGGCCGAAGCAATCTCCAGGGGTGTTGAACCGTATTTCATACCCCCTAACGCCAAAGCAAGATATTGATCCTCTTCATCAAAAACAATTCCCATTTTTTTTGCATAATTTTTTGAATACTCAATACCGTTTTGCTGCAGCAATTCCACCGCCGGAACATTTAAAGAAAGAGACAGCGCTCTGCGGACCGATACTGTTCCGTAATAAACATCCCGGAAATTCGTGGGTGAATATCCGTCAAAATCCTTACGATAATCATCCAGCATCGTAGCGCCGGTAATACTGCCATTCTCAAACGCAGGCGCATACACAAGAATAGGTTTAATGCACGAACCGGGCTGTCTTCTGGCGCAAGCCCTGTTATACACACGCATTCCTTCATGTTCCCGTCCGCCGATCATCGCGGAAATCGCTCCGGTAGTATTATCAATAACTACCGCCGCAGACTGCACTTCTTCCTCCTCTCCGGCCGGAAAATTTTCTTCGTTTTCATATACTTCCTGTATATACTGCTGCAAAGAGGAATCCAGCGTCGTATACACGCTGTAACCGCTTCCCATAAAATCACTTACCGAAATTCCCAACAATTCCGCGCCTTCTTCCAGCACAAAATCCGTATAATATCCGTAATCATAAAGTTCTTCTTTTTCAACAATAACGATTTCTTCCTTAGAATATTCTTCATACTGCTCGGCGGAGAGATATCCGTATTTTTCCATTTGCGAAAGTACCGTATTCCTTCGCTGGATGCAATTTTCCATATTCAGATGCGGCGCATACCGTCCCGGCGCTTTCAAAACACCGATCAATACAGCGGCCTGCGGAATGTTTACTTCCGCTGCATCTATACCGAAATACGCTTGCGCTGCCGCCTGAATTCCGTATGCACCTCTTCCGAAATAGACAAAATTCAAATACATTTCCAGAATTTCATCTTTATCGTACTGCCGTTCCAATTGAAGGGCAAGAATAGCCTCCTGAATTTTGCGCAGCATTTTTTTCTCATTGGTCAAATGCGAGTTTTTAATCAGCTGCTGTGTAATCGTACTGGCGCCCTGACTGTATCCGCCGGATTTGATATCTGCCCATACCGCTCCGAAAATACGCTTGATATCAATACCGTTATGTTGATAAAAGCGGATATCCTCGGTAGCAATCAAAGCATCGATCACGCATTGCGGAATCTCCTCTATACTTACATTTACCCGATTCTCGCCTGTATTGAGTGTCGCGGAAACATTCTGATCTTTATCATAGATTACAAGGGTCTGACTGATCTGCGTTATTTTTTCCACCGAAAGATCCGGGCAGGTCATCAAAATGCAAATTGCCGCAATCATCACTAATAAAAAAAAGGCGATCAAAACCTTAATTTTTAAATGTTTTATTTTCTTCATGTATTTCCCTCCGTTTTTATTATCGACACCGGGAAAAAAAATATTCAATTTATTGCCAATCTCCCTGTGATATGATATACTATAAAAAATAAAATGCATTAAGGTGAAATTATGATTTGTAAAAAATGCGGTGCAAAAAACAGTGATACAAGAAAAAAATGTTTTCATTGCGGCACTGTGCTCTATCCGCAAGACTTAAAGGCCGATATTGCGGCAAAAAAGAGTGAAAAGATAGCCGAAGAAAACGTTCGGCAAATGCAGGGTTTTTACGTAGAAGATACCGTAGAGGAAGAGGACGCCGCCGAACAGGAATTTGACGAGAGCCTGCTGGCCGACAGTCCATACGACGCTGCCGACGAGTCCTATGAAGAATATGAGGAAAAATACGATGATTCTTATGAAGAATATGAGGATTCCGACCCCGTTGATGACGCCAATCAATCAGAGTCACCGGAAGAAATTACAGAAATAGCTGTCGATCATAAAGATAATGCCGAACAATATTTTGAAAGCGCCAAGCCGAAAAAAAATGTAGGCTTTACCGTGGCTATCTGGATTCTTGTCTTAGTGTTCATTATTGTCGCTATCATTGTAGGTTCGTTAATTTATTCCGTATATATTAAAGAGCCGGAAAACACCGATCCTAACCGGGGTACGTATGCGCAATTAAACTTATCTCCCCCTACCATAAAAAAGCTAACGGATGAAAACGGTGTGAATTATATCAATGCCGTATTTTATGGGCAGCCCGGTGACAGGCTCTATCTGGGCTGTAACGACTCCTATCACACTTTTATAGAAGATCAGCTGGAACTTAACCTGTATCTGGAAGATCTGTTCCTGCCCGAATATGAATTCAGAGAGTCCACCGTAAACGCGAATCTCAATGCTTCTTATGTGCGGGATAACAAAAAATACGCTTACAACATCTCTTCTTTTGAGATGAGCGTTCCTCCCGCAGAATTTGAACTTCTCTCGCCCTCGGCGCAAACCGTGAAGGCGTATCGTGACAAGTATGAGATTAAGCTTTGGACCACTACGGATTCTAAAGTGTTTTTAAATAACAACAATATCACAAGCTATATGGACGGAACGGGAAATATTTCTTTTAATATTGACGTAAAAGAAGATTCCTCTACCACTTATCAAATCGAGATCGTACAGCCTTATCACACACCCAAAAGCGAGGTCTTTATTATTTCGCGTGACGCCCTGAAAGTAGATCTTTCCATTGCGACCAGCAGCGCTTCGGTCATCAATGAAAAATCCATTGTAATCTCCGGCTCCACTGAACCCGGTGCGGAAATTACCTCGAATCTTCCGATTCTTCAATTGGATAAAAATGATCTTTACAACACTTTTACCGTTACGTTGGATCTTTCAGGCCAAAGTTACGGTCAGCTTGAAGCGATGATCACCGCTACCAATGAAAAAGGGTCTTCAACAAAATCCCATATTTTTTGGTATTGGCCCGCGGAATCCGCGATAACCTCTTCCGCCAGCGCTTTTAATTCCGCCATTGCCACGAACCCCGAAACCTACAGAGGACGCAATATTTTGATTTCCTCCGCAAAAGTGGTTCGCAACGTTTCGGCGAATAAGTTTGAGGTTGTTTGCACGTATAATGGAATTGACTATAATTTAATTATCGACTATGCGTATAGACAAACCAATATTTTAGTAGATTCCTCGTATCGAATCTTTGCGTCCGTTGAGGGCACTTTAATAGACGGAAAACCTGTTTTCCGTGCATGGTATATTTATAATACATAAACAAGAATTCCCTGCTTCCGTAGCTTTTCCGTTTGTCAGGCGATATAAATTCAAACGATCATCTGACAGAAAATGTTCCGGCATAGCAGGGAATTTTTATTCAAAAAATTTTTCTTACATAATTCGTAACACAGCTTTTAAAACATTTTCGGCACAGCGCTGCAGCTCGCCCAAAGTAATGCCTCCTTCCCGCCCCAGGCTCTCAATTGCCGTATGATCCGCTTTATAATCTTGATAAACATAGCTCATATTACCCGGCATCAATAAATCCACCTGAGCACGTATTCGGTAGGCGTTGTCTCGTAAAAGAGGAAATTCCGCACTCCGGCTCTTTTTCATATGCCAATCCGTCATTACCATTCCCTGAAATCCCCATTCTTTTCGCAGCACTTCTGTAGCTAAATCATAATGATAATGCGCCCAAATACCGTTGATTTTATTATAGCTGGTCATAAGACAATGCGGCTGAGCTTGTTTTACACAAATTTCAAATCCTTTCAAATAAATTTCTCTCAATGCCCGCTGTGAAACCTGACTGTCATTGCTATTTCGGTTCGTTTCCTGGTTGTTTGCCGCAAAATGCTTCGGGCAAGCCAATATCCCGTTTTTTTGAACCCCTTCCACTACCGCGCAAGCCATTTTGCCTGTAAGCAGAGGGTCTTCCGAAAAATACTCAAAATTTCTTCCGCACAGCGGATTCCGGTGAATATTCATTCCGCAGCCAAGAAATACATGTGCGCCGTAAAATCTCATTTCCGCCCCCAGCTTTTCATAAAGACGTGCAACCAAATCCGGATTCCAAGTAGAAGCCAGAGCGGTCCCGCAAGGAAGCAGCGTGGTAAAACGATTTACCCTGACTCCCGCGGGGCCGTCGACGCAAATAACCGGGGGAACTCCTTTTTTTCGCAAACTTTCAAGAATGCCTCCAAAAGCTCCCGCATTACCCGATACGCCCAAAGAGCTGTTCATTTTTCCTTCTCCCCGGCAGATCGCTTCCAATTCCTCTCTATTAAGCTGAGCAATAAAATCCTTTAATAAAATTCTACCGGATTGAACATCGGATAACAAATATCCTCTGTCACCGGTATATACTGTCTCCAAAGGTAAGTTTTCTAAAATTCGTTGCTTTAAATTCTCCTTTGTTTTTTTTAAAAGCTGTTTTTTTAAAACAACCGTTCCGTTGCTTTCTTTCGCAACCAATCTCTCAAAAGGATGCTGCAGGGCGCAGATTTCCTGCAGCCGCTGAAGACAGCGTGTATCCTTTTGAAAAAAGGAAGCAATCTCACAACAGCTTTGTACGCAATTTCCGATACAAAACCGATATAAACCCTTTTCCGCAACATAGCAGTTAGGATATCCGCTGACACCGGTATCATCAAAAGAAGCAAAATCATACAACGTAAAATTCAGTTTCAATTCTTCATCCATACCGGGCATTAATAAACCCGTCTTTTGAAATGCCGCCAAAACCTTGCTTGGTTTTCCTAGCTTTCCTTGGGGCGCCTGCACATACAGCTGTACCACTTCTTTTCCGGCATAGTTGCCGATATTTTGCACTCTTACAACAGCCTCAAAGGTATCTTGCTTCTGTGTAAAAGCAGTGCAAGTGATGGCAAAGCTGGAATAGCTGCCTCCGAAACCAAAAGGATACAAGACCTGATCTTTGGCAAAAGTTTCAAAATAACGATATCCTACAAAAACATCCTCCACATATCGAGTAGCTCGTTTTCGCCCGAATTCCGAACCGGACGGCTGCGTACTGTAATGTTTTACAATCGTATCTGGAAGCTTTCCGCAAGGGTTTACTTTTCCTAAAAGAACATCTGCCGCCGCGCGGCCGCTTTCCTGACCTCCATGCCACGTATAGAGCAAAGCCGAAATTTTTTCTCCGTAATCCTCAAGCCATGCTAAATCAATGATATTTCCGCAGTTAAGCAGTATAATAGTTTCTGAAAAGCAATTGATTATCCGGTCAAGCAGAATTTTTTCCCGATGGGTAAGGTAATAGCTTCCCTTTTTTAAAACATTATCTCTGTCTTCGCCGGCGGCACGGCCAATCACCAATATGGCCGCGTCATTTGCAAGCGCTGCCTCATGGATCATATTTTCCGTCGGAAGGACCTCTTTATAGTTCATTGGCCAATGTCCCCACCAACCTTCCTCCGGTATATTTTCAGCGCACCATTTTTTGTAGTAAGCAGAAATCTTTGGGTCAATCTGTACGCCTTCCTCTTCCAAGGCTTGCAAAAAATGAACTTTATATGGCGGATGAACATCTCCGCCGCTTCCATAACCCACAAAAAAAGAATGGATCTGACAGCGGCCGAATACAGCAATTTTCTTATCCTTCTTCAGCGGAAGAATGCCACTGTTTTTCAGTAAAACAATACTCTCGGCCGCAGCTTCTCGACACAGCCCATAGGTTTCCTGATCCAGACTCCCGTATTCTTCAGGAGAATTCTCCGGCTGACCCAATCCGTTGCCGGTAAAATGGTCCACTATACTTTGTAATACCCGATGAACCGTTCTTTTTATTTTTTTCATGCTCCGCCTTTCTGACAATAAAGAAAGCGGTATTGCCGCCCGCAGCTTTTTCTTTCTGCCTATGCTTCAAAACCGCTTTTCTTTGTCTGTTTATAACCCAAAAATATCAGGTGCTGCCCAGCTGTATAATCAAAGTCATACTTTTTCCGTCCCGCTCAATTGTCAGTGCAACGTTCTCTCCTATAGACGCAAGATCCAGCTGTTCCATTAAATCATTCATGTTCTGAATATTCACATCATTAAATTTTACAATAATATCATCTGTTTTTAATCCCGCCTTTTCCGCCGCACCGCCTGGGGTAATCTCCGCGATATATACACCGACTTCATTGCCTGCCTCATCATAAGCGTTTCCTACTACAGCCTGAATCGCCGCGCGGGTTACTTTGCCTTCAGCAATCAGTTGCTGCGCAATATTTTTTGCCGTATTAATCGGAACAGCAAATCCGATTCCTTCCACCGAAGCTCCGGAAAGACTCGATTCTTTCATGGTATTGATTCCGATAACTTCCCCTTTAATATTAAACAAGGGACCGCCGCTGTTTCCTGAATTCAAAGCGGTATCCACCTGGATCATTTGATATCTGTAATTTCTGGAATCCACTGTTCGCTGCAATCCGGAAACAAAACCGATACTCATTGAATACTCATATCCCAATGGCGCCCCGATGGCAATAGCATATTCGCCAATCAATATTTTATCAGAATCACCCATCACCACAGGCTGCAGCGGTTCATCGGCATCAATCTTTAAAACCGCTACTTCCGTACGTTCATCATGCCCAATTTCCCGTGCCTCATACACATTGCCGTTGAAAAGTGTTACCTGAAAGCTCTCTCCCTCTTCCACTACATGGCTGTTGGTAAGAATATATCCCTCCGAGTTCATCACAAAGCCCGAACTCTTTCCGTAAAGAGTAAGCGTTCCTTCATAAGTAATATACGTATCAATAACCACCACGGAATTACAGTTGTTTTCATAAATCTGAGTAAAAATCGTAGCATTGGAGGATTCATTATTTTCCTGAATATCGGCTTCCGGTGTCTTCTCAGGTGGCGTACTGATAGACGGCGTACTTGTGGGGGACGGCGATGATTCAATCTGCGATGAAAAAGCATCTCTGTTCATCCACATATAAGTAGCACCCGAACCGATCAATACAGAAACCAAGATAATAACAAAAATACCTATAAAACCGATTCCCTTTTTTTGTGCGCCCGCATCAAAAAATTGTTCTTTCATATACAACTACTCCCTATTTTCGGCCATATCCAGTGTAAAAGTAAATTCTGTACCCATTCCCTGCTTACTTTTTACCGTAATGGTCTGTCCATGCTGTTCAAGAATACTTTTTACAATGGATAATCCCAACCCGGTACCGCTTTTGTGACCGGTATGAACCTTATCCACAGTATAAAAGCGATCCCAAATAAACTTTATGTCTTCTTCGCTGATTCCTGCTCCTTCATCCTTCAGCACGATATATACTTTATTTCCCTTTTTATAGCTATACAGATATATTTTTTTTCCTGCCCCCGTAAATTTTACGGCATTATCAAGTAAATTCTGCATAACCTGTTCAATTTTATCTGCATCTGCCGCAACAATGAGCTTTTCCGCTGACAAATTAATTTCCGGAATGATGCCTTTAGTCTCTATCTTCTGGCCAAAACGGAGAACCACTCGGCGAAGCAATTCATTGATATCTACATTCTGTAAAACAAGCTTATCCCTTCCGGATTCAATTCTGCTTAAATCCAGCATACTTTTTACTAATTTCGTCAGACGCTTAACCTCTGAACTTACAATACGAAGATAGGTAGGATATTCACTTTGAGGAATCGTTCCGTCAAGCATTCCCTCTACAAAGCCATTAATGGAAGTCATGGGAGAACGCAGCTCATGCGCTGCATTAGAAACAAAATCCTTTTTCGATTTGTCACTGGCGGCAAGCTCTTCCGCCATTTGGTTAAATCCCGCGGCCAACTGCGTGATTTCATCATGCTGGCTGAATTCAATACGCTCATCAAACTTCCCTTTGGCAATTTTTCCGGTAGCCTGATTTAAAATCTTAATTCGCTTAACAATTCCCTGTGTTAAAACAAAGATAATAGTAAGTCCCAATACGGAAATTACAATGGCCGGCACCCATAGGGCAGAAAGAATTTCCTCAAAAGTATCATTTACAACTTTCAGTTCAGAATTAATAATCAATATTGCCCAGGGTTTTTCGCTGCTGTTCTGATATCGTATCGGATAAGCAATGGTAGATACGTCTGCCCCCATTGCTTCATTATAATAATTAGAATGCAGATATATCTTATTTTCCTCATAAACCTGTTGAAAAATATCGTCATCCACTTTTTGATTTTGACTGGAAACCGTCATTTTCTTCTCGGTTATTTGATAAAAAATTCTCTTTGTCGCGGTATTTACCACTTGAATAGTTGCGTCAAAATCTTTAGCGGTGGTCATTAAAACAGGCATATTCATGCCGTTTTCAAGCATCTGCACGGTTAATGTGCCGTCGGAAAACATCGCGGCTATCTGCTCGGCACATTCTAGCACATCCTTCTCCCGCATTTGTGTTAGGTTTTTACGGTATGACCAAGTAAGAATTCCTCCCAGAACCCCGATAAACAAAAGAACAATAATTAAATAAATCAGAATCAGCCTTGCCTGAAGAGAACGAATGATCATTCGTTCATTACCTCAAATTTATAGCCGATACCCCAAACCGTTTTTATGTTCCACTCATCATTTCCGGCCACTTTTTCCCGAATACGCTTGATATGCACGTCCACCGTACGGGAATCGCCGAAATACTCAAATCCCCATACCTGCTCCAGCAGCTGTTCACGGGTAAATACCTTGTTAGGATGGGAAGCCAAATAATACAGCAATTCAATCTCTTTCGGCGGCATTTCTACTCGTCTGCCTTTATATGTTACCGTATAATCAGTAATATTGATTACAATATCCTTATATTCCACATTCTCTACATTTTCTTCCTTTTGCACACTGCGTCTGAGTACCGCTTTCACACGCGCTACCAATTCTTTCGGTTCAAAAGGTTTTACCATATAATCGTCCGCTCCCAATTCAAGGCTCAGCACTTTATCAAAAACCTCGCCCTTTGCCGAAAGCATAATAATCGGTGTACTGTCGATGCGGCGAATTTCAGTACATACCTGCATACCGTCCACCACGGGAAGCATAATATCCAATACCACCAATTTAGGCTGAACCGCTTTAAATTTATTAATACCTTCTTCTCCGTCAGCAGCGGTATAAACCTCATAACCATCTTTTTCAAGATACAGCTTAACCAATTCCGATATATGCTGATCATCATCGATAACCAATATTTTTGTTTTATTTGTCACAGCCAATCCCTCCTTAAATAAAACATTTAATTTTTTATACTGATAGCCATATTATAACACAAAATTTGCTTTTTAGAAAAAAATTAAATAAAAATATGAAGAAATTTTATCCTTTTAACTCAACCACGGTTACACCGGCGTCTCCTTCGCCATACGTACCCGCGCGAAAAGAAGCAACCTTGGGATTCCTTTTTAAATACTCCGCAATGGCTTTTCTTAACGCTCCGGTTCCTTTTCCGTGTATAATCATCACCGAACCTATATTGCGCCCATACGCTAAATCCAAATACATATCCACATTTACTACGGCTTCCTCCGCAAGTTGTCCGCGCACATCCAAAGAAAGCGGTACGTTTGTATTGGAACGGCTTATTTTTACGCCCGAAGTTCCTATATCCTTTTTACTTTTTGCATACGTCAGCTCTTTGGCATTGACCTCGGTTTGAAGGATTCCCAGCTGTACCCTTACTTTTCCTTTTGCATTCGGTTTTGTAAGCAATACCCCGTCTTTATCCAAAGAAGAAACGTACACATCCATCCCGGGCAAAAACTCCCGAATGGGCTCTAAAGGGGCTTCAGCCATCACATTTTCTTTCTGCGGCACGCTTTGTAAACTTTTTCTTAATTCACGAGCTTTAAAGATTGCCGCAGGTTCCGCCGAAGCACTGAGGCTTTTTAACTCATCAATAACGGAATTTGCCTCCTCTAAGGCCTTTTCCCGTATCTGTTGTGCCTCACGCTGCGCCTGCGCCAGTATTTTTTCTTTTTTTTGGGTTAATTCCCTATTCTCTTTTTCCAGTAATTTTCTTTCCTTTTCTGCTTCTGCCCGCAACTGAAAAGCCTCCTGACGCTGTGATTGCGCCGCAGCCCGATATTCCTCGGCATTGGAAAGTACTTTTTCAAGTTTACGCGAATCCTCATCCACATAACTGCGCGCCCGATCGATCAGATATTGATCCAATCCCAGTTTAGCCGATATCAAAAACGCGTTGCTGTTTCCCGGGACCCCTACCATCAATTTATAAGTAGGCTGCAGAGAATTTACATCAAACTCGACCGAAGCGTTTTCCGCCCCTGCCTTTGACAAAGAATAAGCCTTAAGTTCCGCATAATGAGAAGTTACAACCGTACGGATTCTCCTGCGCCTGAGTTCTTCAAGAATTGCCATTGCCAGCGCTGCGCCCTCCGTAGGATCCGTACCGGCGCCAAGCTCATCAAATAAAACCAACGCGTCGGGAGTAATTTCTTTCATAATTCGTGAAATATTTTTCATATGAGAAGAAAATGTGCTTAAATTCTGCTCAATACTTTGCTCATCCCCGATATCGGCAAAAATGTTATCAAAGACCGGCATTGTGGTTCCGTTCTCCGCCGGAAGATGTAGTCCGCTTTGCGTCATAACAGCAAACAGCCCAATCGTTTTTAACGTAACGGTTTTGCCTCCCGTATTGGGTCCGGTAATCAACAACTGCGTAAATTCTTTTCCCAGCCAAACGCGTATGGGCACCACCGTTCGCTTATCCAGCAAAGGATGTCTTCCGTTTTTGATTTCAACATATCCTTTTTCATTGATCACAGGACAGGTTCCGTCCATCTCACGGCTGAGCTTTGCCTTGGCAAAAATCAAGTCCAGCTGTGCTAAAATACGGCTATTACTCTCCAAAGCACCATAAATATCATGCAAGCGAATTGAATAATCCTCTAAAATTCGCTGAATTTCATCGCGTTCATCCAGTTTCAACTGTCGGATAGTATTATTGATTTCCACAACGGCCATAGGCTCAATAAATAAGGTTGCACCGCTGGAAGATTGATCATGCACAATTCCCGGCACCTTAGCCCGATGCGCCGCCACCACAGGAAGAACATACCGGTCACTTCGCATAGTAATGATTCCTTCCTGCAAGATGCCTTCCTTATCAAGCGTCCGCATTAAACTGTTCAGCTTTTCCCGCACGCTTTCATTTTGACTGCGAATCTGTCTGCGAATTGACGCAAGACGGGAACTGGCGCTGTCCGCCATTTCATCTTCACTCAAAATGTCCGCAAAAATTTGCTCTTCAATATCCTTAAACGCAACCAATGCTCGCGCATACTGCAAAATTCGTCCGTCTTCGTCCTCATTACCGCCCGCGATGCCGCTGCGCGCTTCCCGCACCGCTTTTAAAAATAAAGCAATATCCAAAAGCTCCGGCATGGAAAGCACCGCTCCGAGCTTTATCCTGGCCAAAATCCCTCTGATTTCATGATACGCGTGAATCGGAGATCTTCCGTGCTTTTCAATAACGGCAACCGCTTCATCTGTTTGTTCCAGCAAAATCTTTACCGCATCTGCATTGTGCAGAGGCTCTAATGCCAGTGCCGCTTCTTTTGCCTGTGCCGATACGGTATTTTGCGCTAAAAATTCTTTTATTTTATCAAATTCCAATATTTTAATTGTTTTTATATCCATAGTTTTTGTATTTCATTCCTTTAAATCAATATCCGTGTCCTTTACAATATAAATAGGACGTTTTTTAGTTTCAAGATAGGTTTTGGCCAAATAATTGCCTAAAATTCCTATGCAAAACAACTGGATTCCTCCGATAAAAAACATGATGCACGCCAGCGAAGGCCATCCGCTCACCGGATCTCCCCAAACAAGTGTGCGAATGATAATAAACAGAATCATCACAAAGGAAAGCAAACAAAACACAAATCCCATAACCGAAGCCAATGCAAGAGGCATAGTAGAAAAACCGATGATTCCCTCTAAAGAATAAACAAAAAGCTTCCAAAAGGACCACTTGGTCTGCCCCGCGCTTCGCTTTACGTTTTCATATTCGATCCATTTTGTCTCAAAACCCACCCATCCGAAGATACCTTTTGAAAAGCGATTATACTCGCACATAGAAAGCACTGCATCCACAAATTTTCGATTCATCAAACGAAAATCTCTGGCGCCGTCTACAATATCCGTTTTAGAGATCCGGTTAATCAGCTTATAAAAGCAGCGCGCGAACAACGAGCGAATCTTCGGTTCGCCTTTACGGGAAACTCTCCGTGTGGCGACACAGTCATATCCTTCCTCCGCAATATAGCAATACATTTGATCCAACAACCGCGGCGGATCCTGCAAATCAGCGTCCATAAGAGAAACCAACTCGCCGCTGCTGTTTTCCAATCCGGCATACATTGCTGCTTCTTTACCGAAATTCCGTGAAAAAGAGATATATTTGATTCTTTTATCTTTTTCCTTTAACTCTTTAATCACTTTTAAAGTATTATCTTTGGAGCCGTCGTTCACAAAAATCAATTCAAACTCAACGTGATATTTCTGCTCCATATCATCCATGACAGGGATAGCGGCCTGAAAAAAGAAAGGAAGTGCCTCCTCTTCATTATAGCACGGAACAATAATTGAAATCAGCATAGAGATTCCTCCTTGTGAACTATAGTTTTATTTTATCCTAAAAGCAGCCATCTTGCAATAGATTTGTTTTATTTAATAGTCAGAATATTATCGTAAAAAATATATAGTGCAAAATTAAAAGTTTTGTAGTATAATAGATTTGTACAGGCACCATCTATGATGGATAGAACGGAGGTTTTTTCATGAGTGAATACAAGCCCATAAAAATCAAAAGAAAAAAACGTCTGGATCCGGCTGTTATACAAATGCTTCTTTACCGGGTGCTGCCTATTGTACTGGTAGTGATTATTTCTGTATGCGGATTCAGTATTTTTGATAAAAAAATAAGCGAGATTATTGCCAATCAAAAATACACTTCTCTTGCGGAAAGAGGAACCATTGATGATCCTTACAGTGAAAATTATTCTTCCAGCAGTATTGATTGGCTCTCTCAGTACAGCACACTTGACCCGGATGGGTTTGATCCTCTTGCCCTTTCCCCTTTGGGGGTAGTGGACGCATTGCGTCCTTCGGGGTCTCTTTCCTCTACGGAATTTGAACGCGCTTTAGGATATACAAACAAACAATCAAAAATCTGGTCCATTCATGATTCGGTTAACCCGGATATCGTAGCTTGGATTTATATGTACGGACTCGGCATCAATTATCCCGTAGCGTCGGAAGCGAATAATATCAACTTTTATTTAAATCATAGTTATGATAAAACCAAATCCACCTCAGGCACACTGTTTATATCTTCTGCCTGCGGTATCAATCCGATTTCCAAAAATCTGATTATTCATGGCCATAACATGCGTGACGGTACCATGTTTGCTACTTTGGCAAATTACCTAAACGGCACCAAAGCGTTTTACGATTCGCACAAATACATTTTTCTGGATACGCTGTACGGCACCTATCGCTACGAAATTTACAGCGTTTACAAAACTGTTCCGGAAGATATCTATCTCCGTACAGGATTCAGCAGCAACGCCGCTTTTTTAAATTGGTGTGATGAAACCAATAAAAAAGGCATATATAAAAGTGATACCACTTCCTTTTCCGCTTCGGATCGTATCATAACGCTTTCAACCTGTGATTCTACCAGCAAGTATCGCATTATTGTTCACGCAAAAATGGTATATCCGGTTCCTACAGATGACATTGATTCTAACTATACCTCTGAAGAAAATCCTAATATTGAACCCAACGCAACCCCCTCGCCCACTCCGGTAACGCCGGATACGACACCCGCTCCTTCTTATGACTTTGCGGAGGGATCTTCCTATTGCGTCAGTTTAAATGACCCGAAAAGTACTCTTCGTCTCAGAAACGGTCCGAACCTTTCCTATGGCGTTGTCGGAAGTCTTGCTCACGGCACACAAGTCACGATTCTATCCGACAGTGGCGAATGGGTAAAAGTGAAAACCATCGGCGGAATGGAAGGATATTTAATGAAATCCTATCTCATTCCGGAGGAGCTTTTTTCCTATACGATTCCCTCATCTACTGTCGGCGCACCGAATACAAATATTATAACACCGGTGCCTGCTGCTTAATTATTGGAGGCTATTTATGAGTGAAAACAATCAATCCCGACGCGCTACCGGCCAATATATTATGATTGGCGAAAACCGTATACGTTATTTTGAAGAAGGACAGGGAGAAACCGTAATTTTTATCCATGGACTGGGTCAGGCTATGTATACATTCCGAAAAAATGTACACGTTCTTTCCCAATACTGCCATGTAGTTACCATTGACTTAATTGGCCACGGTCTTTCGGATAAACCCGAATGTGATTATTTGATTTCCGATTTTTCCAAACTCATTGTTGATTTTATGGATGCGATGGCTATAGAAAACGCAACGCTGCTCGGATTTAGTACCGGAGCTATCATCGCGCTGGATGTGGCTATTTCTCATCCCGAATACGTGAATCGCCTGATTTTACTGACGCCCGGCGGTCTTACAAAGCAGTATCCCGCGCTGTTAAAACACCTTACCGTACCGATTCTTTCGGATATCATTTTTACATTCTTCAACGCTTCGTTTGTAAAAAAAGTACTTCAATCCGCCTATTTTGATCCTTCCTTGGTTACACCGGACATAATACGGCATTACTATAAAGTACTTTCCGATAAAGAAAACTTGGATGCGACAATTACTGCGTTCAGCAATTGGGACGACAGCAATATTGCCTATGAACTTTCCGAAATAAAAGCTCCTTCCTATATATTCTGGGGAGAAAATGATGACTGGCATCCGCTGGAGCTTCTTGAATTATATGAAGAAGCTCTTCCCGATGTATATTCGGCTACTTTTGCCGATTGCGGTCATATGCTGCACGAGGAAAAAGCCGAAGAATTAAATAAAAAGTTGATTGAAATCGTTTCTTCTAATGACTGATTCTTATCAGCTTTCAAAAATACTTTATTATAAAAAAGCCCTCTCACTTCAAACCTTACCTTATGAGTGGGCTTTTTTAATACAATCCATAAGAATCCAAGCATTATACATTCCCTTATCCATACGCATAATTTTCTTATACGTATGGATTTCCGGCATTGCTTAACACGATCCGTATTTTATTATATTCACGCATATTTGCATCAAAAAAACCGAGGTCAGCTCTTTCCAACCTCGGTTATACGTTTATTTATTTTTTATTTTAAAATCTTGGTACCGCCTATCAACGGCAATTCTTTAGCCTTTCCCTTTAAAGTATTCACTATACCGAACACAATACTGAAAATCGAAAACACATACAAAATAAGCAGCAGCAGCGTACGTACAATAGGGAACACAGAAGGTACGACCGGCGCAAGCAAATGCGCAATCAGAATTAGGACAATAAGAATCATCTGATCAATCATCAATACCAGTCCTTGATTGGCGTGAAATCGGGCAAAAGGAGAATCCGACGCGGCAAAAAGCGGCATTACGAATAAAAAGCCTAAATAAGCAAAGCAGGAAATTCCTTTATTGTTTTCAATATCTTCTTCTTTAAAATTCTGCGTTCTGTCCATCCTTATTTCCTCCGCATTTACTTCCCTGAAAAATATTTCTTTCATCCAATACCCGCAGGAGACCGTTAAGCACCCGATGTTTGTCCGCGCTCCATGCAGGCGCGAGCAACAGCCGCTTATCTCCGTCACCCGTCAAGCGATGAATCACCACCCGCGGGGGAATAATCTCAATACACGCGGCTACAATATCAAAGTATTCCGCCATCGTAAGAGGCGTATACTCCATTTGCGCAAGCGGCGTATTCTTTAACACATGCAGTAATTGAAGCTTAATGCCGTCTATCCCGCAGTCACACGCGAACCGCACCGTACGCAGCATATCTTCATTCGTTTCTCCCGGCAAGCCGAGGATCACATGCGCGATCACTTCAATATTTCTCTGTTTCAATTCTCTTACCGCGCGCGAAAAACATTCATTCTCATAGCACCGATTAATCAAACGGGCTGTTTCCTCATTGGAGGTCTGCAGACCCATCTCCACCCATACCGGTTTCCTCCGGTTCAATTCGGTTAAAAGCGTCAAAATATCCGGTGGTAGACAATCCGGTCGTGTCGCAACGGAGATGGCTTCAATATTCTCCGCCTCAGCGGCTTCAAAAAACAAACGTCGCAGCTGCTCCGCCGGTGCATACGTATTTGTAAAAGCTTGAAAATACGCAATATATCCGCATTTTTCCGGTATTTTGGCCGCAATTTTCGCTTTAGCCTCTTCTAATTGCCACAAAATACTTTTTCCGGAAACGGCAAATTCTCCGCTTCCGCCGGCAGAGCAAAAAATACAGCCGCCAACCCCTTTTGTTCCATCCCGGTTCGGACAGGAAAAGCCGGCGTTGAGTGCCAGCTTATACACTTTTTTGCCAAACCGATTTTTTAAATACGCATGAAGGGAATAATATCTATACATCCAACTTTATAATCGTATATCCGTCTACCTTAGGTACGGTAATTTTATTTTCTTTCAGTTCCAAAGAAATATTTTCAGGAACTATTGTAGCACTTTTTATCTGTTTTGGCAAATGAAACAAAAGTTCTACATCATACAACACGGTACGTTCCTCAATAATATCGATTTTTTTGCATTTGCGCACGGGAATATAGGAAAGCAAATGCACACAATACATGTGATCAAACTCCAAAAGATTGACCGTCATTGTCGAAGGACCATTATGCGAAATCAACGGTGTTTTCAAAAGATGCCGTGCGGCATTGGCAATGATTCTTTTACACCAAAGCGGCGCCATTACACTATAATAAGTAAATACAGGATGTGAAAATACAATGACATGATCCTCATTGATTGTCGCCGTAACATGATCCCGCTTTTTGCTTGAGGGCGTATAATCATGAGAGCAAAAATGCTCGCCTGTACGATTGAAATACGGACTGGTTCCCTCCATCAAAATCTCTGCTTTTACGGGTTCTATATGACAGCCGTCATACATTACATATTCATTGCCCGCAAACAGTCCGCGGGCCATCTCCCCTTCCGGCACGATAAAATCAGGCGTCAGCGCGGTTTTTCCCAAAAACTCAACGCCATAGCAGTCAGGATATTTTCCCTCACATAATCCTCCCATGCCTGCAGATATAATCTTTCCCCCGTTTTTTACAAAGGTATCAAGTTTCTGTGAAAGGGCTCTGCTTCCCTTTACATTATCAATAATAATCAGCAACCGATACGGTGAAAAATCCATTTCCGTATCTATCACATCCGTTTGAATGCCCAGTTCATCAAATAAGGCAACGGCTGAAAGCAGACAGGATTTATCTTCAACATACGGGCAATTCTCATCATTTAGAATTGCGGCTTCGGCCAAATGACGTCCGCCGCGTGACCACTGCTCCCGCTGCTGCACTTGTTCATATACACTGCCTATCAGCTGATACGTAGCAGGATTCAAGCGGCCATTGGGTTCCAACTGATCCCCGATAGAAATTCCAAAACCGTAAGAAAGCGCCCGGAACGTCTCAAATTCCAGTGCGGCCTTATTCTTTAACGAATGGAAATCTCCCCAGGTATTATGGAATTTCCCCGTCATACCCAGCACATCTTTACCGTATTTCTGCGCATATTTTCCCACTGCGGGAAAATCCCCATATCCCCAAGCGCTGGGAAGACTTTCTATTTCAAAATGCGTATAGGCGTCCGCACAGCCTTTGATATCCGGCCCGATATGTCCACTGTTATAAAAAACAGTAAGATTTTCATCAAAAGAATGTACAAACGCCGTCATTTCATTTTTAAAACGATCCATGGTATAGCAGGCAAAAGCTTTTACCGCTTCATCATCTTCAATATCTATTCCTTTTTCAAGCATTTCTTTTTTGCAGTGCTCACACCAGCACGGCACAACCCCTACAATGTCAAAAAACAAACCGTCCAATTCTCTGCCGAACAGTTCAATGATCTCCTTGGTATGCTCCTTTAAGAATGCAAGATACTCAGTATTCACACACAAACGCTGCCAAAATCCGGGTTCGGTAAATTCCCCTCCCGTATGGGATCCGTCTTTATTGCGAATCAGCCATTCCCCGTGACGCTTCGCGGTAAAATAATCCGCCTGAACGGTAATATATATCGGTGCTTTGATTCCCTTGCTGTGAAGAGCACTCACCTGCTGAACCAACAAATCTTTCTTTTTTAACGCAGGATGAATGCGTTCAGGGAATTTTTTAGAATCATAATACATCCATCCATGATGGCATCGGGCAAAAACCGTTACCGAATTGATATGCGCATCGGCTATCGTTTGCGCAAACTCTTCCGCGTTGAAATTTTCAGCTACTGCCGGAATATGCTCCGACGTATGAAAGTCAAGGTGCACTTGACGGGTAGGAACTAAATTCATAAATACCTCCAAAAAAATCATTTCATTATACAGTAACAGTTTTTCGTTATTCTTTCAACTTTTCAAATGCACTCTATGACTTACAAAACAATTTATATTACTTTTGCTCACCTTATTACCGTTCATGCAAAATAAAAAGCGCTGATTTTTCTTCAAAACAAGAAACCAAATCAGCGCCGAACTTTTTTTAATCTAATGAATCAATATTTCCGTTTTCCCGATAACCACGCCAAACATTTTCAAAGAACCCGCCGCCTTCCGGTAACGGACGCACGCTTCGGTAAGACGCCGAGCATTGTTCCGGCGTATAGGTAACCTCCTGTATTATACCGTTTTGCTGTCCGTCCTCCAGAGCAAACCGAAAAATTTCTTCCAAACCCTGCCGCAAAAGACCGTTTTTATCATAATACAGGGAAGATCCCCGTGTTTTATTTCCCTGCCGAATATAATCCATCATGGCAAAAAGGTACATCCGCTGGCAAATCAAAATATCACGCAGGCGATATGCGCGAATAAACCGCCGCTGCCCCGCGGCTCCGGCCGTTTCTCTCAGCTGGCGAAGATCCGCTGCCGCCTCTTGATATGCTTTTTCCAAAAATTCTTCCTGTCGAATGGCTGCTCCGGCGGCACTCATGCGCTTTTTTGCCTTTTGCGTCAGCGCTTGAACCGTATCGGCATGATTCATCAAGCTTTGACAAAAACATCTGTTTTCCGATATATAAGGATCCGCCGCTTTCAAAAATGTTTCATCATCCAACGGCTGGCCGGTTCTTCTTGCCGCAATATATTGCGCCGCGCGTAAAGAACCCACCTGACCGGCATTTAATGCTGATCCGCCCGGCCGATAAATTCCATGAGTACCCGCCGCCTCACCGCAAACGAACAATCCTTCCACGCAGGTCTGCCACCACAAATTAACCGCTATTCCGCCGTTATTATGCTGTGCGCAAAGAGCAATTTCCAACATTTCATGATAAAGATCCACGCCTTTGGAAGCATACAGTTCAATTGCCGGTTCATTCATATGCTTCAATCTTTCAATCGGTGTTCCGAAGCACGCGCCGGCTTTGCGCAAGTAATCTTCGGCTTCCGCTGAAAGCAAACCGTAATCCAAAGTATCTCTTCCGAAAGGATTCCGAGTAAAATCCAAAAACACACGCCGGGAACGCATGACGCTTTCACGATAAACCAGCAAATCAATAACCGATGAGCCTTCCATGACCTTACGGGAATCGAACGGCCACTGATATCCCTTTAAAAATATCATGGAAAGGCACTGTCCCTCATCGGCAAAATATTCCTTTAAAAATTCATGTTCATGCCCGTTCTCATCTATGGAAACAAACCGAGGAAGCACCTGCATATATGTGCCGGAAACATTCCATCGGGGATTTACCGATGCCAACCCATACTGCCATTCGGTTAAATTTTGTCCCTTAGCGCCGGCCTCAAACAAAATGCCGTTGGCACCGTTATGACAGGCAGGATATACGCTGTCCTGATAAATTCCCCCCGGTCCGCCGGTAGCAAAAATGAGATTTCGGCAGTTAAAAAGCGTAAATTGAAAATCCTGATTCTCTTTCAAATCAACGGTTAAAACACCTACCGCTTTTCCTTCATGCTTGATCACAGAAACGACTAATTGATTGTCATAAATCGGAACGCCCCGCCGAGCGGCTTCCTGCTGCAGTTTTTCAGTCATTTCTTTTGAGGTAAGCGGACCTACCGACGTCGCGCGGGCGCAGGGATCGTGATCGGTTTTATAGCCCACATATTCACCATACCGATTGGTGGGAAACGGAACGCCTAATTCACATAAATTTAAGAAAGACCGTGTTGACAACGCCGCTTCCACCAAAGCGTTATCTCCGTCTACACATCCTCCCGCAAAAAGGTCTTGCGCCATCGCGGCGACTGAATCCCGCGCGTCACCTGCCAGCCCAAGCTTATAATAAGTCTGCTTATCCGATCCGGTATTCCGGCTGGTGCCTATGTTGATGCCCTCTGTAATCATGGCAACGCTTTCACAGCCAAATTGTTTTAAGCGAATCGCCGCGTTAAAGCCGGCGGCACCCGATCCGATTACCGCGGTATTTAATCGAATGATTTTTATATTTTTCATACAAAATCTCCTTAAAGCCGCTGAATATGAAAACCGCCGTCCACATCCACCGATTGTCCCGTAACATACGGCAAAGCTCCGGAACAAAGAGTATATACAGCTTCCGCAATATCTTCCGGTTTTCCCCACCGTTTAATGGGAAGCAGTCCTCCGTCAATCAGCGCGTCATATTTTCCTTTTACTTTTTCCGTCATGCCTGTGGCAATAATACCGGGGCGGATTTCATTGACCATAATACCGTATTCGGCCAATCGATCCGCAAAAAGTTTTGTAATCATCGAAACGCCGGCCTTTGAAATACAATATTCGCCCCGGCTGGTAGAGCTGGTATAAGCCGACATGGAAGAAATATTGCAGATATATCCCCGTATACCATTTTCCAAGGGATTTTCGATCATTTTTTTTGCCACGGTCTGTGTTAAAAACAGCGTACCCTTGGTATTAATATTCATAACCCAATCATAACTTTCTTCCGTCATCTCCAAAATATCAGCACGAACCTTAGGCGCTACCCCTGCCACATTTACAAGCGCGTGAACCATTCTTCCCTCTTTTACCGCCAGCTCCGTCAATGCCGTTCTGTCCGCATTGCTGCTTAAATCCCCGCGCAGATATTCAAAATGATCCGGTGTTCCTAAAATTGCCTGCGCGACAGAAGCCTCCGCCACATCCATTCCCACTACGAACCAGCCGCAGGATAAAAATTTTTTGACTGTTGCCGCGCCGATTCCGCCGGCACAGCCCGTAATAATTGCTGTTTTCATAAAATCCTCCTTAAAATAATTGTAATTTGCGCATCCTTTTTCGCTGAAAAATGAAAATTCAGCCTAAAAAGTTTATCGGTATTCCAACTGCTTAGAAACTTCTCATCATAACGAATATCAATTTCATCTATAGAAAGAACCATATCCGCAGAGCTTTCCGCCGATACAATATATCCATCTTCCAGTACAAACCGATCGTTTTCAATCACGGCCCGCAACGGTGTAAGCAAATGTTCCGTTATTTGATTTTTCTCTTTTTCAAATAGATAAGTATCCTGAAGTGTTACCGCCTCTTCTTCAGGAATAACCCTGCGGTTAAGCTGAAGAATTCCTGCTTTTTTAGGATAAGCACCGGAAAATTCGACATTGATTCGCGTCTCTTCCAAGCTAAATTCTCCTGCCGCATAAGCTTTGCCTGCATGTTGTGCTACACCGTTTATCTCCGGACAATTATGCCAAGAAGACTGCATGGACCAAATTTCATAGCGCTCAGCAGAAAAAGTTTTTCGGGTATATACCCCTACACCGGCATCGATTAAAACCGGTTTTTTATCAAAATAAGCAATAAAATTCCCTACATCATTATGGTTGTGTCCCTCTTCATTATGACCGCCTTTTGCCGAAACAAACCACTTGCCTCTGCGCATAACAGCAACCTGAAGATTCGGCAGAACACATTCCCGTTCAGGTTCAAAATCCGGGCACCGTCGTATTTCCTCTTCATAAAAGCAAGCATTCAAGCCGCGGCGAAGTTTCATCTCTCTTGTAATTTTTTTCTCCGAAGACTTCTCCGCATTCCAAAGCTCCTTTGCTAAGCTCATCAATCTTTGATCGCCGATACGGTTTCCATATTGATAAATAACGGAAATTGCCGACGCGGTCATCTTGGCGGGGCCGTCGGCGTAATTGACAAAATATCCGTTTCCGATATAAATATGATATGCAAACCGCCCCATATTTCTGATTTTTTCATCCGTAAAGAAATCAATTTTCCCTTTTGTGGCGCAATAGAGCTGATCAATAAATTCAAACAGAGACGCGCCGGCTACCGTCCAGTAATTGGCCCCCTCATCGCATCCGCCGTCCGGAGCATATCCTTCATAAAAGCTTTGAATTTCCCAAAACATTTTTTCCAAAGCCTGATTGAGTAAATAAGGTCTTTTTTCCGCCAATAAAAATACGGAAAGAATATTGGAAAGAATCCAAGGGTTCCAGTTATTTACTCCATGGCCATATCCCATCCACCAAAAATCCCGATGAGAAAGATACGGTTTTATAATACGCCGTTCCAGTTCATATTCTATACGTTCGATAATTTCAGGACAAAAATCATATAAAACATCATAAAGCATGTATTCCGTCCATGCCAGCATAGCAGCCGTTTCCGCGGCAAAAAGATCCGTATAAGGGAATTGCCCATCAGGAATATTTCCCGGTTTATCGGTAGGCCAGTGTGCCGAAAGACCCCAATAAGTTTCTTCACATACAGCAAAAATACCGTTTACAATATCGGGAATAAATTTCCCTTTATATTCCAATATCTCGGCCAAGACAAGACTTCCCAAAGCTTTTCTGCGTAAAAAATGAGGATTCTCCTGTTGCATACGATCCCCTTTATGCCTAAAAGCCATAAAATCCGTAGCTTTAATTACCGGCCAATCAAAATCAAGATATGTCCGAGCTATATTGATAACGCTTTGATCATATTTGGAAGACCAAATCTCCCTATTACAAGCCGCAGGCATCAAAGGCGCGGAAAAGTCAAAATCACTGAACCGATGATCTTTCAGCCATGTCCGAAACATTGCCATTCTCCCCTATCCGTTTTTTTGCAGAAATTCTTTATATAAATCAGTGTAAACCTTATCCCTTATTACACAGCCCGGAGTACTCCCTCCGCGCATCAACTCCGTACATTTAGAACAAGCGATACAGCATTGAGAAGCATTCAGTTTTCCTTCTTTAAGAATTTGATTGGCAAATTCAGGGTTGGCAAAAACCAACCGTCCAAACCCGGCAAAAGCAAAACCTTGTTCCTGAATATAGGCTGAGGCCACATGCGGCGCCGCCACACCCAAATAAGACAGCGCCGAGGAAATCAGCGGTACTTCCGGGACTTGCGCCTGCAGCTCTCGAACCCCTTCCAGCACTCTGGCTACCCCTGTCAGCGGATGTTCCTGCGCCTCATAACCGCCCTTAGCAAAAGGTCTGTTTACATGAGGATTGACATAGGGATTTCCCATCGTAATATTCACCAGCTTTACGCCCATATCAGCAAGAATCCCCAATAGTTTTCTCGGTTCGGTAAGATCCACTTCCAAACTGCCGTCCTGCTTCACCCCCCAGCCATAGGGATAGGGGAAGCCATCATAAGCATTCAACCGTGTGCTGACAATGAAATTTTTAGGACAGCTTTGTATTGCGCCTTCCATACTTTCACGCAAAAGCCTTGTGCGGTTTTCAAAGTTTCCCCCATATCGGCTGTTTTCCCGGGTAAACGCCGAAAGCAATTCGCTGTTTAAATACCGGTGACAGCACTTAATATCCACACCGTCGAACCCTGCCTTTGCCGCTAAAACAGCCGAATGTACCAGCATGTCCCGTACCTTGTCAAGCTCCGCGTCCGTGATAATTCGCTCCGAATCGATGGCCGCGTCTTTTTCAAAAATCGGATTATTATAGGCAATAATCGGTTCCGGTACGCCGTGAGGTTTACTGTACCGCCCGGAATGCGTATCCTGCATGATAATAACCGGCGCGTATCCGTTTTTTCGAATTCCCTCCTGACGAATTTCCTCCAGCAAAATTTTGAAAGCATCTATATTTTCTTCTCTTAACCATAGCTGCCTGGGATTCGCCCTTGCATTTTCACAGCAAGCGGTTGCCTCAAACCAAATCATTCCCGCGCCGCCTGCGGCAAGACGAAGATATCTGCGGCGGGTAAGCTCATCCGGCTCCCCCGTAACCTTGCCGTCACAGCCCTCCATCGCCTGACATGTAAGACGATTCGGCACCTTGTGCCCTAAAATGTCCATCGGCTGCGCGAGGGATGAAAGATTCTCGCTAAACGGCAGAATTTTACCCAAAGCATCATTTTGCTCCTTAAATTGTTCTATGGTAGTATAAACTTTTCTTATCATGCTTTAAATTTCACCTCTTATTATAAGCATACCGTATTTTTAAGACTGATTTCAATTATTTTTTTGTTTTTTTTTATGTAAATCTTGCTATTTTTATTTTTAATGCTATAATTTATATGTAAATTTTGCTCTTTGCTTATTTTTACGGCAATATTTACATAGCAATTTCATTTTTATCAAACTAAAATAATTGTGGAGTGATTGATTTGAGTAATTCCCTGATAGAAAACGCAAAATATTTATCGGAAGTTAATGATTTTGCCTTGCATTCCCATAACTGCTATGAAATCATCTACTTGAAGGAAGGCAGTTTACGAGTAACCATCGGGGAAAAGCAATATGATGCAAAAGGGCCGGCGCTGATCTTTGTCAGTAAATTGGAACAGCATTCCTTAAAGGTGACCGGAAACGCGTATAAAAGATACTATCTTTGTATTTCCCCCGCTGGAGCCGGAAGTTTGATTCGGGATTATACCCTTTTGACACTGCTTTCAAACCGTCACGCGGATTTTTGTCATGTCCTTGACGCCGCCTGCTTTGAGGCCGATGCCGATAGGATTTTTAAGGCTTGCGTAGCCGAACAACAAACGGCGCTGCCCTATTCCGCGGAACAGCAAGCTGCGCTTTTATGTGAACTGCTGATTCTGATATACCGCCAGAATCCTTCATTATTCAGTTCCGAAAATAATAAAAGTATTTCAATCATATGGAAAATTCAATGTCGATTTGAGCAAAATTATCAGGAAAAATTTTCCCTCAAATCTTTAGCCGAAGAATATCACATGAGTACCTGCTATCTTTCCCATCTGTTTAAAACAGTAACGGGATATTCTATTATGCAATATCTTACCATGTGCCGGCTTTCCGTTTCACGTCAGCTCCTGAGCGAAACGGATATGTCGGTGACCGAAATCGTATATGCAACCGGTTTTTCCGACAGCAGCAACTTTTCAAGGCTGTTCAAGCGGGAAATGTCATGTTCTCCGCTGGAATACAGAAAATATCAAAAAGCAGAAAGGAAATTACGATGAAAAGTATTTTTATGGGCGGAAATGTTCTGTTTCAGGTTTATGCCCCCTCCACACGGAAAGTTCTGGAAAAAAATGCCGGTCTGGAGTCTACGCCCGTATCCAAAAAGGCTTTGTTGGAGGCTCCGAAGCTCTATAATGACACGGATTATATTTTTACCACTTGGGGAATGGAGCATTTTTCCACAGAAGAGATTCACGCCTGCTTGCCCCATTTGAAAGCCGTGTTCTACGGTGCGGGTTCCGTACAGCATTTTGCCAGAGAATTTTTAAACAGCGGTATCCGGGTTTTTTCCGCTTGGGGTGCCAACGCCGTTCCTGTAGCCGAATATACGGTAGCACAGATCCTTCTGGCCAATAAAGGTTTTTTTCAGTCCTGTGCCAGATTCAGCAGTAAGCAGGACCGTGGTGCAGCAGCTGAGTATTTTTCCTCCATGCCCGGTAATTACGGCTGTAATGTAGGGATCATCGGCGCGGGTATGATCGGTAAAATGGTTTTACGCCGTCTGGCCGACTATAACCTGAATCTTTTCGTATATGACCCTTTCCTCTCCGAGGAGGCCGCCAAAGAATTAAACGCAAAAAAAGTTTCGCTTACAGAACTCTTTGCCTGCTGCCAAACTATTTCCAATCACGTAGCCAATCTGCCGGAAACGGTGGGAATGCTGAATGCCGATTGCTTTAAGCGGATGAAAAAAAATGCGACTTTTATCAACACAGGACGCGGTGCCCAGGTAGTAGAGGCAGACCTGATTGATGCTTTGAAGCAAAATCCCGATATGACCGCCGTGCTGGACGTAACCTACCCCGAGCCACCGGAAAAAAACAGCGAATTCTACCGTCTGCCCAATGTATTTTTAACGCCCCATATTGCCGGCTCTGCCGGTCAGGAAGTGGCACGCATGGGCGAATATATGCTGGATCAATTCAATAAAATGCAGCAAAACAAAATCTGCGAATTTGAAGTTACGCTAAAAATGCTTGAAACGATGGCATAGGAGGAGCTATGAGAAAAAATATTGGTCTTGTATCTGTATCATTCAGAAATCACACTCCGGATGAAATCGTCCGCGCCGTAAAAAATGCCGGCTTAAGCGCTATCGAATGGGGCGGTGATATTCATGTCCCTCACGGGAATTTAGAGCGCGCAAAAGAAATAAAAGCGCTATGCGATGAAGCGGAAATCGCCATGCCGGAATACGGTTCCTATTATTTTCTTGCCCAAAGCAATCCGGAACTTTTCAACGACATAGTACAAACGGCACAGATTCTGGGTTCTCCCTTAATTCGTATTTGGGGAGGCAAAAAAAGCAGTGATACTCTTACCTGTGCCGAATACGACGCACTTGTTTCCGACGCGCAAAGAATTTGCGATATAACGCCGGAAACGACGCTGTGTCTGGAATGTCACGGTTCTTCCATAACAGATGAATATCATATGGCTCTTCAATTCTTACAGGATGTTCATCGGAAAAACCTAAAAATGTTCTGGCAGCCGAATCAATTCCGTTGCTTCTCCTATAATATGGATGCCTTAAGCGCTCTACTGCCCTACATATGCAGCGTACATGTATTTTCTTGGCAGCGAGAAAAACATTTTCCGCTGGTTGACGGTAAAAACGAATGGAAAGAATATCTCCGTATTTTAAAAACAAAGGATGATATTCATTATATGCTTGAATTTATGCATGACGGCCGAATAGAATCCTTAAAGGAAACGGCTGAAGAGTTAAAGGAGTGGCTGAAATGAACAGAATCAATTTAGACGATTTTATCAGACAAACACTGCGCTGTGTACAGAAGCATAATTTAGGCCGGCCCGGTGAATATTCCCGTTGGTTGTGGGGAGACAGGAATTTAGGGTTAAATGAATACGGATGTGCCGACGCAGCCAATATTCTTTACAGTATCGGAGCTTTCCCTTCTTCTGCGGAAGAACGTGCGGCATGGATCCATACCCTGCAAAAACTTCAAAACCCGGAAACCGGCCTGTACAGCGAACCTACGCACCATACCATTCACACCACCGCTCACTGCAGCGCCGCCCTGGAACTTTTTGACGCCAAACCTCTTTATAAGTGTTTTGCCCTTGAAAAATACACTACCAAAAACGGTCTTTACGAACTGCTGGAAAAAGAGGTGGATTGGCAAAATCCATGGCCGCAATCTCATAAGGGTGCCGGCATTCTTCCCTGTTTAACCAATACCGATATGGTGGGACTGGAATGGAAAGATTGGTATTTTGAATGGTTTGAAGCTCATACCGATAAAGACAATGGCTTTTTCTTCTTCGGAAAGCAAAAACAAGCCCCCCTTTATCAATATATGGCCGGCGGATTTCATTATATTTTCAACCATGAAGCCGAACACCGTCCACTAAAATATCCGAATAAAATTATTGATTCCTGTCTGTCTCTTTTTATTGACCCCGACAAATCCGGAATGCTGCGTCACTGCGGTTTTATTGATATAGACGTGGTCTATTGTCTGACCCGCGCTATGCGGCAGACACCCTATAAATTTTATGAAGCTAAGGCCGCATTGGAGAATTTTGGCGAAAAATATATTCAAATGATACTGGCTATCGATTATGAAAAAGATGAATTTTTTCACGACCTGCACAGTCTCTTCGGCGCTATCTGCTGTCTGGCGGAGTTGCAGTCTGCCCTGCCGGGAAAAATAATTACTTCAAAGCCTTTAAAATTGGTTCTGGACAGAAGACCGTTTATTTAAGAACAAGGAGCTCAGCCTGATGAATTGTCAACTTATAGAAAAACCTGTTTGTAAATAGATAAAGCAAATTTTTTATACATCGGGGTTTCCCCCCACCATAAACGTCCCTGCGGGACGTTTCAGACTGTCGAAAAAGTCCAGTATAAGCTGGGCTTTTTTGCATAAATAAGGT